>JANXDH010000003.1 GCA_025059745.1 Aigarchaeota archaeon
ACCTCGACCGCTGTACCGCCGGGCGCGGTCGGTGTGGTGGGTGTAGTAGGAGTGGTGGGCGTCGTTGGTGTAGTGGGCGTGGTCGGTGCCTGACCTCCGAGGGTCACCGTGGTCATCACTGTCCTGGTCACCCTCTCCGTGATCGTAACTGTCTGTTGCGGTACAGATATCGAACCAACGGAGAAACCGGCGACCGCACCGACTACAAGTAAGACGATCATCAATATCGATGGTAGGGTTGATCCCTTCGGTATACACCATTTCTCTGTTTAGTCGGATATATCATTTTCCACATTTAGAAAACAGATATATACCTTTGATACTACATTAATAAAACTGAAGAGGAGAGCTCTGTTGGAAGAACTCTACAGTGAAGACTATGAGAAGTCAGCTAGGAAGGTCACGCAGAAAGGTCTCAGAAGGCTGATCGCGACCGAGCTGTTGCCGAACGGTGCTTACGCACCCGTCAAGGGCATATATGACATAGGTTGGAGAGAGTGGGAGAGTTTACCTGCGGCTGATTACGTCCGGGAACTGAGGAGGCTGGATGACGAACTCATAAAGGAGAACGAGACCTGGATACTAGGACTCGCACCGCTGGTCTACAAGGGCGAGTTGAACCTAGAACAGATCAGGTTACTCGAGTTCGAATCGTACATAAATGCGAATGATACTCTCGCGCTACGAATAGCGGCCCACGCCTTTGATAACTCGAAGAATAGGGAGATCAGAGACATTATACTTCGTCATGCTTCAGAGGAGACGGGCCACGGGGAGCTGAAGGCCGATTTCTTGGTGAACGCGTTCGGTATGGACCTCGAAAAGGACATCTGGAACGGTACTAGTGCGTTGGAGGACTACAACAGGGAACGGGTATACCTCGAGGGGACGAATGAGGCCCTCAAGAGGCTGAAGAAGGCCTCTCCACCCCTAGCTTATGCGATAATACCTTTCCTAGAGAGGTGTCTGCCGAGGTTGGATAGAATGAAGGCGGAGGGTTACAGGAAACAATATGGCTTCCCTGCGAAGTACCTGACGTTCTTCGACCTTCACACTTACGTAGACATATACCACGAGAGGCTCGGCCTCTACGTCATAGGTAAGTACGCCACCACGAGAGAGCTCCAGGACCTGGTACGCGATGCGGTATTAGCGAGCCGAGAGAACAGAACCAAGGCGATGATGGCCTTATATAATTACATTTCGAGGTATAGATGAACATGTCTGGTACGCACAAACACTACATTGAGTTAACCTGTCCGGGATGCAAGGAGGTCGTGAAGTTGGAGATAAGGCTGCCGACCGCGATAGAGTGTAACTCGTGCGGTATGATATTCGAGGCGAGGGCCGTGTTGATGAAGGAGGGCAAGTAGAATAACATCTCTGACCTACAACACACCCACCACCAATAATTACGTTTAAATTATGAATTGACCTCAAGTGATATCCGAGTGGTCGGTAGATGTTTCAGGTCAGTCCTCGCGCCAAGTTGTTGGTGGACGGTCGACGGGTCGAGAAAGAGGACGTCTCACTGGTCGACGACGACTTTAAAACTGCATCCCCTCTGAAAAACTTCACGATGGGGGAAGTGTCTCTTGTGACCTGTCAGACTGTAGAGAGATACCTCGGTAACAAGTTTTCATAGAGGGTGATATGGTGATGGGTGGAGAGCCACTGCCTAAGTTCAATGACGTCCACGTACACATCAATCCATTCTCTCAATTAACTCCGGATGCTTTTGAACTAATGTATTCGAATCAAGAGTTTGTGAATGATTGGCAGAGGTTAGAGAGAGAGCCTGCGTACTTCGTTAAGAAAATGGACGAGGAGGGCGTCATAAGGGCTGTATTAATAAATTACGTCTCACTGGATATAACCGGGTATCAGAGGGACATCAACGAGTTCGTCTACAGGTACTGTAAGGACTTCAGGGATCGGTTGATACCCTTTGGAGGTGTCGACTTCGGTTTGGAGATGAAGGAATTTATGAAGATGTTGGAGGACGCCTACTCAAAGTATGAGGTGGTTGGGTTTAAGCTCCACCCCGTCCACCAGTCGATTTACCCTAACCAATACCTCCCCGAATATGGCGATAAGATGGTTAAGACGCTTGAGGTCTTCTATGAGTACTGCCAGGATAACTCCATTCCGGTGACCATACATACTGGGACCTCTCTCTTCCCGCGCGCGCGGGTAAAGTACGGTGACCCATTATGCTTAGACGATGTTATCATAGACTTCCCGAGGCTCAGGGTCATCATGGCTCACGGAGGGAGACCGTTCTGGACTGAGCAGGCCTACTTCCTCCTGAGGAGACACAAGAACCTTCACCTCGACCTATCTGGTGTCCCACCTAGTCGGTTGCTCGAGTACTTCCCTCGCATAAAAGAGATATCCGATAAGGTGATGTTCGGAAGCGACTGGCCTGGACCGGGTGTGAAAGGAATGAGGGCCAATGCTGCCCTGATATGGAACTCGAACCTGGACCAAGAGACCAAGATCAAGATACTCCGTACGAACTTCGATGCTTTCTTCAAATAGACTGATGACTGGTTGTCATCAAAGTCTCCTCTCTTAGAACACTTATATAGATTTTTTGAGAGTGGTTTACTCGTGACCTACAAAGACCTACGTGATTACCTTGCCACGTTAGAGGAGGCCGGACTACTCTTTGTGATCGAGAGGCCGATCGTTAAAGAGACGGAGTTGATGCCTCTGGTCAGGCTACAGTTCAGGGGGCTACAAGAATCGGACAGAAAAGGGTTTCTATTCAAGAACGTCATCGATGTAACGGGCAAGAGGTACGACGCCGAGGTCTGTGTCGGTGTATTGTCCGCATCACTTGACGTGTACTCGGTCGGGCTCGAATGTAAACCCGACATCTCGAGCATTAACGAGAAGTGGGCCAGGGCTATACAATCACCGGTTCCTCCCGTTGAGGTACAAAATGGACCGGTACATGAGGTGGTCGTTGAGGGGAGCGATCTTGAGAGAGACGGTCTCAACAGGTTACCAATACCTGTCGAGTTACCGGGATACAGTTGTCAGATAAGGACCACTACCGCGTTCATCACAAAGGACGTGGAGACGGGTGTCCAGAACGCTGGCACGTACTCAGGCCAGATATTTGGGCCGAGAAAGATATTGTGGGAGATACATCGAGGCAGCGATGGTTTCACGCACCTTCGAAAAGCAGCAGAGAGGGGTATGTTATTAGATGCTGCTATAGTGATCGGTGGTCCCCCATACGTCCAGTACGCTGCAGCGGCCAAGCTACCCTATGGACTGGATGAGTTCGCGGTCGCGGGGGGGTTGGCTGGCACGCCTATAGAGGTCGTTAGATGTAAAACGGTGGACTTACTGGTCCCCGCGTACTCGGAGATCGTGATTGAGGGAAAGGTCATCCCTACTGAGTACGAACCACAACCTCCCTTCGGCGAGTACACCGGATACATGGCGGTGGGGGTGGAGAGTCAGCTTTGCCCCGTCATGGAGGTGACTGCAATCACGATGAGGAGGAGGCCTATATTTCAGACCATCATCAGTCAGATGCCGCCTAGCGAGAGCAGCAAGATGAGGCAGGTAGCTTTCGGCGGAGTCTACACGGCCTTTCTGAGGGACAAATGCAATATCAGAGGGGTGAAGAGAGTGGTCTTCCACGAGGCGAGCGGTAGCTGGCAGCTCTGCGTGATCCAGCTCGAGAAGAACCACCCGTTAGACTCTTGGTCTGCTCTCTACCACGCTGCAAGTTACGCGGCCGATATCGGAAAGCTGTTCATCGCTGTCGATACCGATATAGACCCAGCGGATCCTGACTCCGTGATATGGGCCCTCAGCTTCCGCATGCAGCCACACCGGGACATCCAGATCGTCAAAGGCAAGGTCTCGCATTTAGACCCATCGGCTACACCTCCAGGAGGTGAGAAAAATGAGTCGGGCTTTAGGGAAGTGTCCGCGATCTTGATAGACGCCACAATGAAGTGGCCCTATCCTCCGACTTCACTACCTAAGAAGGAGTACATGGAGAGAGCCCTACAGATCTGGAGAGAGGTGGGGCTGCCTGAGCTTAAATTGAAGGAGCCTTGGTACGGGTATAATCTGGGCGCGTGGACGGAGGAGTACGAACTCTTCGCGAGGCTCATCACGATGGGAAAGCATTATGAGGTCGGTAAGCAGCTGGAGAAGAGGAGGACCACAATGAGGTCAGGGTTTGGGGGGTCCATTGGCATGCAAGGTTAACGAGGTTGAGTTAACACGTCCACCAGCACCAGCCTTCCATCGCTCTTCACCAAGTTTACTGCACCCCTTAAAATCGTCCTCAACTCCTCCGGGTCGTCAATCGGTCCTATTCCAGTGCATCCAAATGAACGAGCGAGCGTAGCGAAGTCTGGTGGAGGATTGTCTAACTCGTTGCCTATCCTAGCGTTCTCGACCGGTCTCTCCCTCATGCGGGCAACCTCATATGAGTGCATCCAGTCATTGTAATAGAGCCTGTTGTTTATCATCACGACCAGTATGGGTATCCGGTGGTGCGCCGCGGTCCAGATCGCGCTCGCGGTGTAGAGAAGGTCGCCGTCAGGTTGCAGGTCGATGACCAGTTTGCCGGTACCTCGCATAGCTAGTGCAACGCCGATAGCCGCGGGCATGCAGTATCCCAGACCGCCGCCCCAAGAGTGACCGAAGTATTGATCAGGACGTACTATGTCCCAGAGCCTCCTCTCCCATCCCGGACGCGTGCCTATCGCGCCCGCACCAATGGTCCAGTCCTCTGACCTTATGACCTCCCAGATCTCGTACGCCAGCCTCGGTAACGACAGGGGCCTCTTGTCCCACTCCCGCTTCAACGCCTCCCTCCACCTCTCCCTCTCTTTAAAGTGCATGGACTTGATCCTTTCGAATCTATCGCTCCTCACCTCTCGCGAGATAGACCTACCCGCACCCTGAAGTGACTTGATCATCGCGTTCAGTCTCGGCAGCGTGACTGAGGTGTCACATGTAACTGTCATGTAAGTCGGCTGATACCTCTGGTAATCGGTCACGAGGGACCTGATGTAGACGTTGAAGAGCCCCATCTGAACTATTTTCGTATCGTCCTTTACGATACTCTCTATCTGCCTCGCGTGTCTCTCTGTCCTAGTGATTGATCCGTAAAGGTCTTTTACGTCTAAGGCGAGTATAACGTCAGCATCTGCGAGGATCGATTTATCGCCCAGATCGAGTGGGTGCGTGTTAGGGAAGTTCATTCTGCTCCAGAGATCTATAACGGGGCACGAGACGAGTTCAGCCAATTCAACCAAGTCCTTGACAGCCTCCTTATTCCGACCTAAGAAGTCTGCGAGTATAACGGGCATCTCGGCGTTGACTAAGAGCTCTGCGACCTTTGAGAGGGCGCCCTCCTCTGCCTGAGGAGGTATCGGTGCTGATTTATTGATATATGGTCGGAGATCGACCTCCTCCTTCAATTCGCTCTCCTGTAACTCCACATCGAAGCAGACGTACACAGGCCCTTTAGGATCAGTCATCGCAACCTCGTAAGCCCTCACCAGAGACTCTACCGCACCTATGACGCTCGTAGGTTGGTCGTCCCACTTGGTGTAATCTCTAACGATGTTTCCCTGTACGAGAGCCGTATGGACCCAGTCGATCCATGGCCTCCGCTTCTCGACGTCCATAGGACCAGTGCCCCCGAGGACGATGAGGGGGGCGTTATCGCACCACGCGTTGAAGATAGCCATCGTACCGTGCAAGAGGCCGACTATGTTGTGGAGTATACAAGCCATCGGTCTACCCTTCGCCTTGGCGTAACCGTGAGCTATAGCTACAGCGACCTCTTCGTGACAGCACTCGATCAGCTCTGGCATTGAGTTACCCCCGTAGTTGACGATAGAGTCTTGGATCCCCCTGAAGGTAGCGCCTGGATTGAGCGCGACGTACTCTATCTTTAGACCCCTCAGTACGTCCACTATCAGGTCAGACACGTACTTCATGGAATCACCTGATCTCTGCCATCAGAGTCCTGACGGCCTCAACGAACCTCAGCCTCTCCTCGTCAGGGTATATCTTGTTAGGTACCCACTTGAGGTCTGGGGGTATCCTCGTTATGGCGGGGTGGACCGGGAAGTTGGGATCTATCGTTATTGGAAGGTCACCTATCTCCTGGAAGACGGAGCCGCCCTCATGAACGACGTAAGTTATGAAGAGTTTGGCAGCATTAGGCCGTAGGGCCTTTGATGCCATCGTTATCGGTGTTGTAGAACCTGTGAATGGATTCAGGTATACCCAATCGACGGGTGACCTCCTGCTCAATGCTGGCGCGATATTTGAGGAGAAGGTGATGCAGACCGCGGCCTCACCTACCTCCACTGCTACTGCGGCGGGTAACGGTGATGCCCTCCAAAGCGGTCTGTTTGCTAGTACGCCCCTCATCCAGTCCCAGAACTTCCGCTCTCCCCACATCTCCCTCACCATCATCAGGTAGAAGATGGTGGGCGCGTGGATGGTGAAGTCCGGTAGAACCAGTCTGTTTCTCCACTCTGGTCTAGCCAAGTCCTCTAAACTCCTCGGCGCTCTATCTGAGGGTACCAGTTGAGTGTTGTACATGATCACGAAGAAAACCCTTCTGACAGAGTACCCGATATCAAGAATTAGGTCGCTGGAGAAGTTCTCAGGCAATACGACCTCGGGGGGCCTAGGTGTCAGTACGCCCTCCCTGTGCAGCACGGTCATCCCCTCGTCTATCCCGAAGACGACGTCAGGATAATACACACCTCCCCGATACTCACTGAGCATCTTCACGACTAGGTCTCCGATGGTCCCCCTCCAGAACTCAATCTCTATCCCGGGGAACTTCTGCCTGAACCTCGTCATCAGTTTATCAAATTGATCGGCGGGCATGGTGGTGTAAACGACGAGTCTCCCCTCCCTCCTGGCTGCGTCTATCAGCGATTGTGGATAGACGACCCTCTGCTGATCTTGCGTGGGTGGTGCTTGTGTAGGAGGCTGTTGCGTCCCAGGAGTTGTCGGCGTCGCTGGTGGCTGTTGACCGGCAACCACCGTGGTGAGTAGGGTTGTGGTGCGCGTCTCTCTCACCGTGATCGTCGTGGTCGAGGCCCCAGCAGATGACCCGCCTATGTACCCTGCCACGGCGCCGATCACTAAGAATACTATCCATAAGACTACAACAACGTTAGTAGCTAAACCCTTAGAATTATTCATGTTAAAATATAATCTTGTTGACGTTTATAAGTTTTTATCAATCCTGTAGCACTCTACACTTCTCAGGGGGTAGGTTGATGTATATCTCCTGGTTCGTTGCAAGAGGCGGTACATTGAAGAGGTGAGCGCGTAACCTGAGTCCGTTAACGTCAGCCTCTACGATCGTCCGCTCACCCTCGAAGTATGAGCTCGCTACCCTTGCCTTGAAGGTGTTGGAACCCCTGGGGGTAGAGTGGTCAAGCAGCACCCGCACCTCCTCGGGCCTTATGCATACATAGACCTCGTTGCTGTTCTTGGTCGATACCGGTAGCTCGCAATGTATCACACCGAATGACGTCTCGATACCCCGCATGTCGGCGCTCATCTTCCCCCTCATTATGTTCATCGACCCTAGGAACTCTGCGACAAACCTCGTCGTCGGTTCCCTGTAGAGCTTCGTAGGAGTACCCACCTCTATTATTTTGCCGCTGTTCATGACGGCCACCATATCAGATATCGTGAGCGCTTCCATCTGGTCGTGGGTGACATATATCGCGGTGATCTTCTGTCTCTTCAGTAGCTCCCTCAGTTCCCTCCTCAGACTCTCCCTCACCTTGGCGTCTAGGTTGCTGAGAGGTTCGTCTAGAAGAAGAACGGATGGCTCGTAGACCAAGGCCCTTGCAAGCGCGACTCTCTGCTGTTGTCCACCACTCAGTTGGACTGCCGGCCTCTCCTCCAATCCCGAGAGTCTCACGAGCTCTAAAACCTTCTTCACTCGTTCACGCATCTCCTCCCTTGAGTACCCCCTTATCTTCAGGGGGAACGCTATGTTGTCGAAGACCTTCATGTGAGGCCATATCGCGAAGGTCTGGAACACCATGCCCACCCCACGCTCCTCGGGGGGGACGTATATCCCGTCCTTTGATGAGAAAATGAGTCTGTCTCCTATGGCGATCTCTCCATCATCGGGCTTCTCTAGCCCAGAGATGCATCTCAAGGTGGTAGTTTTTCCGCAGCCGCTGGGGCCTAACAGCGTCATTATGTTATCGGACGGTACTGTAAAGCTCACGTTATCTACAGCGTTTACCGTCGATCCCCTTTCGCTCCTGAAGTGCTTCACCAAGTTTGTGACCTTCACTTCCGGCAACGGTTCTCACCACTTGATAATAATCACCTTCACACTCATATAAAAAGGATATCCGAGTATAAAGGTTTGGTTACGACAGAAAAAGAAGAGGGCCTGAACCGTTTGGTCAACCGCTGTTATGTGAACAGCCTCCTCAGCTCGTCCAGGAACGTCTGTAGCTCCGTCTCACTCGGGACCTTCGGCGGCACCCTGGTTATGGTTGGAGGTCTAGTGGCCAGCACTTGGTGCGTCGGTATGTCTGGACTCTGGACCGGGACCTCCTCACCTATCCTCTGAAGCACCTTTATCCCGTCGTAAACTGCGAATTGGATGAACAGTTTCGCGGCGTTCGGGTTCGGTGCCCTTGAGGCCATAGTTATCGGTGTAGCGGGCCCTATCGTCGGGTTGACCCAGAACCACCCTATTGGAGACCTCC
Source organism: Aigarchaeota archaeon (assembly GCA_025059745.1). Lineage (GTDB taxonomy): Archaea > Thermoproteota > Nitrososphaeria_A > Caldarchaeales > Calditenuaceae > JANXDH01. The sequence goes on from JANXDH010000003.1 coordinate 8,757, forward strand.
TCGTGTCTATCGCGACGACCACGTTCGTGTGGACAGTTAAACCGACGGCCGCTTCACCTACCTCGACGGCTAGAGAGGCAGGTAGTGGATCCGGTCTGAAGAACGGCCTGTTGGCTAATACACCCCTCATCCAGTCCCAGAACTTCCGGTCACCCCAATATTCTCTTAACTGCATTAGGAAGACGGTGGTCAGGGTGTTCGTAAGGGGGTCTGGCATAGCGATCCTGTTCCTCCATTCAGGGCTCGCTAAATCCTCCAACGACTTCGGCGCCCTCTCAGCTGAGACGAGGTTTTTGTTGTATATTATTACCATCGATATTAATCTAAACGCATAACCGATATCAAGGACCAAGTTAGACGAGAATCCCGGTGGTAACGTAACCTCCGGTGGTCGTCTCATCAAAACCCCCTCCCTATGAAGGACGCTCAGAGGCGTATCGGTTGCAATAAAGACGTCGACGGCGTATACCCCTCCTCTGTACTCTCCCGTTGCCTTGGCAATTATCTCCGCAGAGCCGCCCCTCCACGACTCTATCTCTATACCGGGGAACATCCTCCTGAACTCAGCAACCAGCGCGTCGAACTGAGCTGGCGGCATCGTGTAATACACTACCAATCTACCCTCCCTTCTAGCTGCCTCGACCAATGATCTCGGATAGACCTCGACCGCTGTACCGCCGGGCGCGGTCGGTGTGGTGGGTGTAGTAGGAGTGGTGGGCGTCGTTGGTGTAGTGGGCGTGGTCGGTGCCTGACCTCCGAG
>JANXDH010000005.1 GCA_025059745.1 Aigarchaeota archaeon
CACCAAGCCTGAGACGGGTAGGGGCCCTGAGAGGGGGAGCCCCCAGATGGACTCTGAGACAAGAGTCCAGGCCCTACGGGGCGCAGCAGGCGCGAAAACTCCGCAATGGGCGAAAGCCCGACGGGGTTACCCCGAGTGCCATCCTCGTGGTGGCTTTTGCTCGCTGTTAACAGGCGGGCGAATAAGGGGGGGGCAAGTCGGGTGTCAGCCGCCGCGGTAATACCCGCCCCCCGAGTGGTGGAGACTTTTACTGGGCTTAAAGCGCCCGTAGCCGGCCTTGTGTGTCCCTCGTTAAATCCACGGGCTTAACTCGTGGGCTGCGGGGGATACTGCGAGGCTTGGGGGTGGGAGAGGCGCTCGGTATTCCCGGGGTAGGGGTAAAATCCACAGATCCCGGGAGGACCACCAGTGGCGAAGGCGGGGCGCCATAACACGCCCGACGGTGAGGGGCGAAAGCTGGGGGAGCAAACGGGATTAGATACCCCGGTAGTCCCAGCTGTAAACGATGCGGGCTAGGTGTGGGGGTGGCTTCGTGCCACCTCTGTGCCGAAGGGAAACCATTAAGCCTGCCGCCTGGGGAGTACGGCCGCAAGGCTGAAACTTAAAGGAATTGGCGGGGGAGCACCACAAGGGGTGGACGTTGCGGCTTAATCGGATTCAACGCCGGAAACCTTACCGGGGGCGACGGCAGTATGATGGTCAGGCTGACGACCTTACCGGACGAGCCGAGAGGAGGTGCATGGCCGTCGCCGGTGCGTGCCGTGAGGCGTCCTGTTAATTCAGGCAACGGACGAGACCCGCGCTCCAAGTTGCCATCGGGCCGAAAGGTGCCGGGCACTCTGGGAGGACTGCCCCCGAAAGGGGGAGGAAGGAGCGGGCTACGGCAGGTCGGTATGCCCCGAATCCCCCGGGCCGCACGCGACGTTCAATGGCGAGGACAGAGGGCTGCCACCCCGAGAGGGGGAGCCAATCCCTAAACCTCGCCTCAGTAGGGATCGAGGGTTGCAACTCGCCCTCGTGAACGCGGAATCCCTAGTAACCGCGCGTTACCACCGCGCGGTGAATACGTCCCCGCTCCTTGCACACACTGCCCGTCGCTCCACCCGAGTTGGGAATGGGCGAGGGCGGCTCGAGTTGGGTCGTTCGAGCCCAGGCCTGGTGAGGGGGGAGAAGTCGTAACAAGGTGGCCGCACGGGAACGTGTGGCCGGATCACCTCACGTACTCCAACCTGGGACGACCGCAGATAGATGATGTGGCCCGCTGCTAAATCATACTTCGTAAAAGCCTATTGATATCAGACCCTCTGTAGCCCAGCGCGCCTCCCTGAGAGTAAGGGCGCTTGATACTGGACTTCAATCCGCCCCTGGGTGGGTGGAGCCTGATGTAGGGCTTGAAGACACTCTTGAACGCCTCAAGACCTAATTCGCCGTTGCATATCCTCGACGCTAACTCATCTACGTCACCAGCGCCGAGCGTTCTGAGCCCCTCCTCCAAGGACAGACCGTCTCTTACTTCTCCGCACCTTCTTATAGCGAGCGCGAGCGCCTCCGAGTCCGGCTCGCCCCACGTGACGTACTCCTGGACCCTTCTCAGCATACCGATGAAGTCCTCGGTGTTGGGGAGCAGAGTCGCATGATTGGCCCTCAGCAAGTTAAGCATCCTCAGCGTCACTGAATCGTCCCTGCTAGCCCCCGAGCTACCCCGGAGCCTTATTACGAGTAAGATTTTCGATCGATCAGCACTCACGTCCTCAGGTCACCTTCCAGACGCTGGGTACCACCACTTTGTTCGTGGCCTTCAGACACATGAAGGTAGCGCCGGCCATGCTCAGGGTCGTCCTCGTCTCACCAAAGGTCCTGGTCCAGCAGTCCCTCACGCCCGCCAATCTCAGGATAGTCTTAGCTATGTCTCCGGCGACCAGACCAAGTCCCCTAGGGCCGGGTATCATGAGGATCTTGACGCTCCCCCACTTGCCCTCGATCACGGTCTCCAAGCTGTGGGCGTCGTTACACGCGCACTCCCAGCTCCCGCACCCTCTCCTGACGTAAGAGAGGTTCGTCTTAGCCCTCTTCACTGCGGCCTCAATCGCACTTACTACGTGTACCGATTTCCCAGCACCCAACCCCACGTAACCATCCCTGTTACCGACGGCAACTATGGCCTTATACTTGGACTTCTCTCCAGCGTCCGTCTGCTTCTGGACAAGCTTGATGTCGAGCACCTCCTGTTCGAGCTTGGGGAGGAGTACATCAACTATCTCAGGCTCGAGGATCCTCATATTCATAGAGAACAGCTCCTCTATCGACGCTATCTTGCCCTCCTTCACTAGCTTCCCGGTCTTCGTCTTAGGCTCCCACTCGTCCGTCAACCCTGGCTTACCCCATCGAGTCCGCTCCCCAAAATAAATACCCTAGCCCTCACCTACCGAGCACCAGTCTGTAGGGGGAGACTACGGTTCCATAGTATATGACGTACCCGGAGTTCATCGGCGGCCTCAGCCCCTCGAGTTCCAGCTTAAGCTCGAGCGCGGGCACGACCCAACCCTCGACGAAATCGAACGTGTAGATGGACTGGAGCACCCTATACGAGTTGCCGGGCCCTACGCTGTCCATCAACATCTCGATCCGCGTCCTATAGTAACCGATCTCCGTGGTGTTGCTGAGTGGGTCGTTCCTAGAGGCCAACCACGGAGAGGTCGCTAAGGTGACGAAGTCCGAGTTGCGTAGCAGAGACCTAATGTCGCCCGGTTCAAGTAGTGGGCTCACCCCGTCTACAACGAGGGTCCTCGAGGGGCCTAGTGCCTGCCTCAGGTGTCCTAAGAGTGCGTTCACGTTCCTCACCGCCTCCCCGTCACCGATGCCCTCAGGTCGAGTTGAGACGAAGACACCGTCAAAGCCGAAGTCCTCTACTACCCTCAGGACCTTTCTCGAGAGGTATTCTGCATACGTTAACTTTGATTCACCCGTCATCAGCGCGGAGAAGTTCACCCTCCCGGACGGGTCGATCAAATACCTGTGGTTCTCAATCAACCACGTCGATCTGTAACCGTGTATGCCATAGTTCACGTACCTCTGTTCGGGCGCAAGTAGAACTCCTATCAGCACCTGCAAACCCCTACTCTTAGACTCTTTGACAATGCCCATCAGGTCGTACTGCGTCCACCTCCTAGCGTCGAGCTTGTACCTGATGTAACTGTTCAGGGTGTCGTTGGCGACGTAACCCCGGTAAGTGTTATAGAAGTCGAGGGAGAGCAGTATGACCACGTGTGTAGGCACAGCGTAATTTTCCTCAATGGTCTCGACCCAACTACCCTCCCTCGACATCAAGAGCGTGTCTATACCATCGACTACGAGTATCCTCGGATAGACCTCGGGGAGCTTTATCCCTGTAGGTGCAGGGAAGTAAAAGAGGCCGAGTATCAACGCCACGAGGATCAGAGTGATCCCGCTACGACCGACAACAGACTTGCTTATCTCTCTCACACCCAATATTTGCAACGTCATCATTAAGAATCCCGCCCCTGCAACTCCGGCTGAACCCAACAGGAAGTACCAGAAGACAGGGTTGGGCTCGATTCCATATGAATTCACGGACCCTATGTTGGTTAGAGAGTAACCCACCTGAGTCACGGAAGACATGAGAAACACAGCACCAGCTACGTTCAGCTGCACCGTCACCATCAACCAGACGTTCACCTGTTTACCGTAGGAGCGGATTCCCATCAGAAGGAGCGGGAGGACCCAGATGAGGTACTGTACGTTGACCTTCGGTGAGAGCCCAAGGAACACTAAGAGGACGGCGAGCGAGTAGTAAAGGAGAGAGCCCACGTCCCTCACCCTGTTTCTGGACCTGTAGAGTAACGCCAGCATGACGATAGACATGGAGGCGAGTGCGACCACCGACGCGGCCCTAGAACCGGTCAAGGGCGCGATCAGAGCCCAATAGGTGAATTGACCTATGTTCGCGGTATGGAAGAGCAGCTTAGAGAGGTAATCGCCGAGGAACGGTACGTACGGTATTGATGAGATGACGATTGGCGACGTCAACAGGAGGGAGAAGGATGCCAGCCGAGGATAATCCAGCTTACCGTTAGCACGCATGTAGAATAGCATGACCGGTGCGAGGAGGAAGGGGAAGAGCTTGACCGCGCCACCGATCCCCAGACAGACCGGAGCTAGGGTGAACCTGTTGTTTATCAGTAAGTAGAGGCCTAGCAGAGCGAGCGCTGCAGCCACAGAGTCGAACATCCCCCATACGCCCGATATGAAGACGGAGACGGGGTTGAGGAGGTAGGCTGCAGAGATCAACAGGCCACTCGTCTGGTTGATATTCAACCTCTTGGTCATAGCGAACATGAGCGCACCTATACAGAGGTCTGCGGCGATGATGGGTACCTTCACGAGTAAGGCGAAGTAGTTGATTGAGAGTCCGAGGGCTGACGTCAGATACTTCACGAGGGCGATCCAGTACAACCAGACGGGTGGGTAGCTATAGAACCCCCATGGGAACCCCTCGATCTCCTCGACGCCGTAGACGTTTATGTCCCCGGCTACAAACATCTCCCCGCTCTTGAACCAGACGTACATGTCCCAGCTGTGTCCCGTGAAGGGCGCGAAGACGAGCCTGAGAGACGCTGCTACCACCACCGTCACTATAAAGAGAGTCCGCGGCGTCCCCGGCATGATTCGTCATTATCGGGCCCTCAGTAATTTAAATAATTGGTGGTTTATGGATCTGGCATGACCGTATCGATCTACCTCGAGAGGAGCAAACCATTCATCGGTCAGGACTCGGGATACCGGGAGGCTACGTACGCCATCTTCGGTGTCCCTTACGACCTGACCTCCAGCTGGAGGCCAGGGGCGCGTTACGGACCACAGAGAATCAGGGAGGTCTCGTGGATGATGGAGTTGACGCCATACAACGGTGAGGGTGACCTGACCCTAGCACCTTTCCACGACCTAGGTGACCTCTCAGTCGTACACGGTCTGGTCAAGATGTGTAAGCGGTGTATGGCAGTGACCTCCCAGGTGGTTAGGGACGGAAAGGTGCCCGTGATGATGGGGGGCGAGCACACCTTCAGTCTGCCCACCATCTTAGCCTGTAGGCCCGTGAAGGTCCTGGTCCTAGACGCCCACCTCGACCTCAGGGAGTCTCACCTAGAGAGCCGGCTGAACCACGCGACCTGGCTGTACAGGTTATTCGAGAGGACCGGGGCCCTTGAGTGCGCGATAGTTGGAGCGAGGGGTTTCGAACGCTCGGAGCTCGAGTTCGCGCGGGAGTACGGAGTCAGAGTAATCAAAGCTAAGGAGGTACAGGAGAGGTGGAGGGAGGTCAGGGACGACATTAGGAGCTTCGTGTCGGGCGGTAAGGGAGTCTACCTGTCCATCGATGTAGACGTGCTTGATCCCGCGTTCGCTCCCGGAGTATCGACCCCCGAACCGGGTGGCATCGACGTTCACACCTTCCTCAACCTCATAGGACTCGTGTTCGCGGAGGCTAAGTTGACCGGTATTGACGTAGTTGAGGTCTGCCCGCTCTTTGATAACGGCCAGTCTTCACTCATAGCGGCCAAGGCCATCGTAGAGCTCCTCGCAGCCTCTAAGTGAAGAGTCTACCGATTTAATCCTTAAAATCTATGAAGTCGTGAGATCGATCAGGAAATGCAGGACAGACCCAGCAGATCTGAGGGTGACACTTACCTACTATTATCGGTCGGTTACGACGGCGCATCCGGTAAGGCGTATTGCAAATTGTACAACGAGAGGACAGGTAAGGTCGAGTTGCTCTACGATAACACCGGGCACAGACCCTACTGCTTAACGAATCTGAGCGTACCCGAGGTCGAGGCATTATTGGGTGATATCAGGGGTAACGTCCTCCGGGTAGAACGAGTCACCAAGTACAGCGCTATGGACTTCAAGAGCGTGGAGATGACGAAGGTCGTGGTCAAGGACCCTTTGACGATAGGTGGTCGTTCCGATTCAGTGAGGGAGAGGATCAAGTGCTGGGAGGCAGACATACCGTACCACCTCAATTACCTATACGATAGGGGTTACGTTATTGGAGTCTCTTATCGCAAAAGTGAGGGTGGTGATCTTGAGCCTCTAGCTCCTCCAAAGGAGGAGAGGCTGGAGCCGATCAGGAAGTACGCCAAGGGTTTGAGCAGGGAAGAGGAGGAGGTCGCGTCCGAATGGATCAGCATTCTAGAGGCCGAACTGCCGGGCGTACCGTTTGCATCACTCGATATAGAGGTATACTCCCCCATTTCTACCCGTGTACCGTCCCCATCGAAGGCCGATGACAAGGTGATAGCCGTATCGATATGCGGTTCTGACGGCCGCCGTGAGGTATACCTCTTGAGACGTGACCGAGAAGTGATAGACCGAGATCAACTCAACTTCAACGTGAAGCTCTACGACAGCGAGAGGGAGATGCTGGAGGACGTCTTCGAGACGATCTCGAACTACGCGGTCATAGCCACGTTCAACGGTGATGACTTCGATCTGCCCTACCTCCATAACAGGGCCGATAGGATAGGTGTGTCAGAGGAGAAGAACCCCATCGTCTTGGGGAGAGAGGGCGCAACTTTCTTGCTGGCGGCACACGTGGACCTTTACGGCTTCTTTATGAACAAGTCCACCCAGATCTACGCATTTGATAACAAGTACCGGGAGCACACGCTTGACGCCATAACGAGGGCCCTGCTTGGTAAGGGGAAGGTAGTACTCAGCAAGCCGATATCTGAGCTCTCCACCGCCGAGCTCGCAGAGTACAGTTTCGGAGACGCGGAGCTGGTCTACGAGCTCCTCTCCTCCAACGACAACCTGGTCCTGAGACTGATATTCGCGATATCGAGGATCAGTAGACTCCCACTCGAGGACGTGTGCAGGCACGCGGTCTCTGGCTGGATCAAGAACCTCATGTACTACGAGCACAGGAGGCTCAACTGGCTGATACCGAGGCCCGAGGACATTCTCGCGGCAAAGGGCGAGACAACGACGAAGGCGATCATAGAGGGTAAGAAGTACCGCGGAGCGATAGTGGTGGAGCCGGTGCCTGGCATACACTTCGGGGTGAAGGTGCTAGACTTTGCGTCACTGTACCCGTCAGCTTTGAGAAAGTGGAACCTGAGTTACGAGACGGTGAGGTGTCCACACGAGGATTGCAGGTCCAATGTGGTGCCTGAGGTCGATCACTGGGTCTGCACGAAATATACGGGACTACAGAGCAGGATCATAGGTGCTCTCAGGGACATCAGGGTCAATATATACAAGCCCAAGAGCGCCGATAAGTCATTACCCCCATCTCAGAGGGCGTGGTATGACGTGATACAGAAGGCACTGAAGGTGTTCCTCAACGCGAGCTACGGCGTCTTCGGCTTCGAGGAATTCCCGCTCTACTGTCCCCCGTTGGCTGAGAGTACGGCCTCTATAGGTCGTTACGCCTTCAAGGCCACCATCGAGAGGGCCAAACAGCACGGAGTAACCGTATTATACGGTGATACGGACTCGATATTCGTCAAGGACATCTCGGACGAGGTGATGCGGGAGCTGATAGATTGGGCCAGGAGGGAACTCGGATTGGACCTCGAGTTCGATAAGGAGTACGTCTACACCGTCTTCTCCGTGAGGAAGAAGAACTACCTAGGCCTGACCACGAAGGGCGTGGTCGACGTAAAGGGGTTGACGGGGAAGAAGAGACACATCCCTGAGTTCATACGCGCCGCATTCGAGTCGATGCTGAACGAGCTCGCAAGCGTGAGGAGCGAGGAGGACTTCGACGCGGCTAGGAACAAGATCATCCAGCTCATCCGGGGTTGGTACCAGAAGTTGAAGAGACAGGAGTTCGAGCTCGAGGAACTGGCCTTCAGGGTGATGCTCTCGAAGTTACCTGAGAGTTACATCAAAACCACCCCACAGCACGTGAAGGCGGCGAGACTCCTCCAATCGAAGGGGATACACGTGACATCAGGTGACGTGATCAGTTACGTCAAGACCAAGGACAAGATCGGTGTTGCACCCCTGCACCCAGCCTTTCCGATCAGGAAGGAGAACGTCGACATAGACAAGTACATTGAATACCTCCGCGGTACCTTCGAGCAGGTTTTAGACAGCCTCGATATAGACTTCGAGAAGGTCGTAGGTCGGTACACGGTGTTAGGGCTCGACGAGTTTCTGTGACTTCACTCGTTTATCTTCGTCAGTGCGCTCTTCTTGCGATCGATGATGTCGAGGGGGAGCTTCACGGTCTCCTTCAACGTCTTCAGTACTATCTTAGTCTCGGTCGATATCACTCCCTCCAACAATCCGATCCTGTTCAGGAGTTCGCTGAGGTCCTCCTTGCTCCTCGTCTTGACCTTGAGTAGAGCATAGTAATCGCCCGTGACGTCGTGCACCTCGAGGACCTCAGGCATCTCCGAGAGCTCTTGAAGGACCCTCTCGTACTTCGTCGGGTTCGCCCTCACGCTCACGAACGCCGTGATGTTCAGGCTCAACTTCGACTCATCGAGTATCGCCGTGAAAGACCTTATGAAACCGGACCTGATCAGCCTGTTCACCCTCATGTAGACTGCCGCCTCGCTCACCTTGAGGGCCTTGGCCAAGTTGGAATAGGTCTCCCTCCCATTCTCCTGAAGCCTATTCAGTAGCATCAGGTCCTTCTCGTCCAGTTTCGTCTTCAAATCCTTCAAAAGCTTGGAAGGGACTGATAATAAAGTTTTATTAACGCTCGCGCACACGCTAAAAAACCTTGATATAAGCATATATCTTCTTAAGACCGTTTAGACAATCAACGAGACGTTTAAAGCCGAGTAAGGGCGCACCCGGCTAAGATTAAATACTTTAAGGAAGAGTGGTAGTTACGTGAAGAGACTGCTCGCACTGACCTACGGGGACGAGTTACTCCTCTATAGTTTCCCGGGAGGTCACCCCATGAGCAGGAGGAGGGTGGAGTCATTCTACAAGAGGTTCTTAGAGTCGTTCCCGACTCAGCTACTGGATAACATAGAGGTGATCGCTCCGGTGAGGGCGGTTGACGAGGAGGTCGCTTTATTCCACGATGAGAACTACATAGAGTACGTCAAGAAGATGAGTGAGATCGGCAGGGGTTACCTGGACTACGGCGACACGCCTGCCTTTAGGGGATGTTACGACGCATCGCTCTACGTCGTTGGCACGTCTCTCAAGCTCGCTAAGTCCATAATTGCCGGAGAGTACCTGAGGGGCTTCAACCCGATGGGCGGTCTACATCACGCGATGAGAGAAAGGGCCAGCGGGTTCTGCATCTTCAACGACGCGGGCGTGGTGATCGAATACGTCCTAAACGTCATTCAGGGTTCCAACGTGGTCTACGTAGACATAGACGCGCACCACGGCGACGGCGTCTACTACGAGTTCGAGGACAACCCCCGAGTCATATTCGCTGACATTCATCAGGACGGTCGCACGCTCTATCCCGGCACTGGGTTCGAGCACGAGAGGGGTAAGGGGGCCGCTGTGGGGACCAAGCTCAACATACCATTACCTCCGGGGGCCGGTGATGAAGAGTTCAAGAGGGCTGTGGACAGGGTAATCGAGTTCCTCAGGGAGAGAGAGTTCTACATAATACTTATCCAGGCCGGTGCTGACGGTCTGGCCGGCGACCCCATAACAGCCCTTGAATACTCTGAGCTCGCGCACAGGTATGCGGTGACCGAGTTGAAGAAGTTAGCCAACGAGAGGTGCGAGGGGAGGATGCTCGCGATGGGTGGAGGCGGTTACAACGTCGATAACATCACCCGGGCTTGGATGGAGGTCGTGAGGGTGATGGCGGAGCGCTAGCTGAGTCCGTAGGGGGTGAGTTGACAGCCACCGTAATCCCTGATAAGAAGGGTCTGAGAGCTCTGGGTATAGCTGAGAGCTTTCACGGGAGGCCGGGATCTAAGGCTATACTGGCCGGTGTAGTGATGCGGAGGGACCTCCTCATCGATGGTGTAGTCTTAGGGTCATGTACGGTAGGCGGGATGGACTCAACGGAGAGCGTGATTGAGATGTGGAGGTCGCTAAACAGGGGCGACATAAACCTGATAATGTTGAACGGCTGCATAATCAGCCTCTTCAACATCATAGATCTGAATGCGGTCTTCGAGCAGACCAAGAAACCCGTAATCTGCGTGACGTACGAGTCCTCCGATGGACTCGAGAACAGGATAAAAAAGAGGTTCGATAGGGACTGGGATGAACGTCTCAAAGTGTATCTAAGCAACGGGCCGCGGTATGAGGTCAGGACCAGAGAGGGTCATGCGGTCTACGTCAGGTCTATCGGTCTATCGCCCAAGACCACATCGAGAGTACTGAGGTCTTTCACGGTCTCCGGCAGGATACCGGAGCCTCTAAGGTTAGCCAAGTTAATTGCTAGAGCTGCGCAAAGACTATCGTCGTCTACTTATCAGGATAGTATCGCCGGATCGTAGGGCGAGCCAGTAAGGGAGGTCCCCTCGGGCACCCTCGCGCCCTGTGCCACTATGCAGTAGTTCAGTGCAGAACCGCCACCAACACGCGACCCCTCGAGTATCAAGCAGTTCTCTATGCGGGAACGAGGACCTATGAGCGCGCGGCTCATGATAGAGGAGGACCTGATCAACGAGAGGTCCCCCACAGAGGACCCCTCTCCCAAGTAGGTGGACGTGAGCGTGACGGAGTTGCCTAAAGAGACGAGTGGGGAGAGCTTGATACCGTCCCTCAACTCCCTTCGTAGTCTGCTAACGTTCGCGGCCAGTAGGTCCGAGGGTTTGCCTATATCGAACCACCAGTCTCTCTCGGACTTGAGGACGACGATCTTCCTACCCCTCCTCGCCAGCTCGGTTATCACATCGGTGAGCTCGTACTCCCCCCTAGGTGAGAGGCCGACCTCATCCGAAATTAGTAGGCTCTCGCGTGGTAAGACGTACACACCTGCGTTGATGAGGTTCGATGGAGGGTCGATGGGCTTTTCTATGAAGCCCTCTAGGTATCCGTCCCTCTCGATCACTACTCCGTAACTTCTCGGATCGCTGACCTCTACAGCGACTAGACCACCATCAGCACTCCTCCGATGAACCTCCTCAATGAGCGCCTCGAGTACGCTCGGTTCCATCGTCACATCGCCGTAGATCATAATGAACTTCTCAGAGTCCCTGAGGAAATCCATGGCAACCCTTAGTGCGTGGCCAGTACCGAGCGGCCTGCCCTGGTCGATGTATGTCACGCGGATCCCCCTAGCAAAATCTCTTACAGCACTGATCAGTAGATCCGGTTTGTAACCGACGACGATGCCAACCTCCACGACACCGATCTGTCTCAGAGAGTCCAAGACGATCTTGATGACGGGCTCTCCGGCTATCGGGAGCAGGTGCTTCGGGACGTTCTCGGAGAGAGGCCTGAGCCTCTTACCGATGCCCGCGGCCAATATCAAGGCCTTCATGATCCGGCAATGATTTGAGCACTACTTCGAGACTAACCTAGCGTGCTCCCGCATCATGCACCTGTTCCATACCGCCCTTATCCCCTTGCTCTTGACTAACCGCACCGCGTCTTCGTTGTATATGCCCTCCTGTAGCCAGAAGACCCTCGGTCCTACGGATACCGCTTCAACCGCTACTCTGTAGACTTGGTCCGATGGTCTGAAGACGTCAACTATATCGATCGGTCGCGGGACCTCTAGCAGAGACTTGTAAACCTTAAGACTGAGTATGCTATCGGTCATAGGATTCACAGGATATATGGTGTAGCCGTGGTCGAACAGGTACCTCGGGACGTAATGGGCTGGCTTGCTCTCATCACGTGACATGCCGACTACTGCCACCCTCTTGCTGGACCTGAGGATCTCTAATAGCTCAGCGTCGCTCAGTCCATCGGTAGGTATGTCGGTCATCATCATGGATGCTTCACCCTCCCTTATAAGGCATCTGACCTACTCGAACTCTAGGGGGGCGGCTCTATACGACCCTAGGACCTTGAGGAAGAGCGTCTTCTTGGTCAGGTCGGTCAACGCATTCCTTACTAGGTCATCATCTATGTGACCCTCGAAATCGACGTAGAAGTTGTACTGCCAAGGCCTCGCCCTTGTTGGCCTCGACTCTATCTTGGTGAGGTTTATGCCGCGTTCCGCAAAGGCTCCAATAGCGTTGTAGAGCGCTCCCGGCCTGTGAGCGACGCTGAAGATCACGCTGGTCTTGTCAGCACCGGACGGAGGCTGCACATCATAACCTATGATGAGGAACCTCGTGTAATTCCGTCCATAGTCCTCTATGTCACTCGCTAGGACCTCCATCTCATATATCTCGGCCGCGCGCTGACTTGCTATCGCGGCGTTAGTAGGGTCCCCCATCTCCTTTATCATCTTGACAGAACCGGCCGTATCGTAGGTGCTGAAGAGCTCAACGCCCAGAGACTCGAGGTAGGCCCTGCACTGACCGATGGCCTGGGGGTGTGAGTAGACGCGCTTTATGTCGGACACACTTGCACCGTAGAGGCCTATTAGACAGTGCCGGATCCTCATGTTTATCTCTCCAATGACCTTCAGGCCCGTGGTAAGGAGTCTGTCGTAAGTCTCGTTCACCGGGCCCTCTATGCTGTTCTCTATCGGGACGACGCCTGCCTCTGCCTCACCAGCCTCGACCGACATGAACACTGAGGTAATAGTCTTCTTCGGTAACATCGTCACGCCCTTGCCGAACTGCTTTATCACTGCCTCCTCACTGAAGGAGCCGTACTCTCCCTGAAACGCAACTATCAATCTGTAAGATCATAGGTTTTGAGCATAATATAGCTTTGAGAGGTCTACCTCAAGAACCTCGCCCTTATCTTGGAGCTGATGGCGTCCATACCCATGACGAACGCCAAGATAACGAGTATACACATCAGGAGGCCATCGTACCTCAGAGACTGGGCCAACGCCAATATGAGGTAGCCGATCCCTCCGGCTCCGACCAATCCAATTATACTTGAAGCCCTGACGTTGTACTCAAAGATGAAGAGGAGCTGGCTGATGATGTAGTTCGCTGTCTCCGGAACTATCGCGAACCTCAGCAGTTGTAGTTGAGACGCGCCCACCGCGCCGACGCCCTCGAGAACCTCCTTGCTAACTGAGTCGAAGCTCTCATAGAAGAGCTTGCCGAGATAGCCGACGGTGTAGAAGGAGATCGCCATTACGCCAGCGGGCGGCCCCAACCCTATAATTATCACGAAGATGAGGGCCCAGAGGAGCGAGGGCACAGTCCTTATGACGGCCAACAAGGTCCTAAAGGGCACGGTCACGTGTTTAGGGAACAGCAGCCTTGAGCTGAGCATCGCGAGCGGAAGCGATAGGAAACCTCCGATTACGGTCCCAGTGAAGGCCATCAGCACCGTCTCGTAGGTCGCCTCTAAAATCAGCGGCACTAGGCTCACATCAGGCGGTATCATCTGGACTATGAAGGGCACTAGATTCGCAAAACGTCCCAACCTACTCGGGTCCAACAGCCCGACCTGCCATAACGAATAGATCAACGCACCAATGAACGCTATGAACCAAACGTCTCTGGGTACTCGTCCCCTCATCTCATCGCACTCAGCAAGTCCATCCCCTTGGTAGTGCCCGGACTGCCTCGGAACGTTATCCCCCCCTCCCTCATCACTACCAAGGAGTCGGCGTACTCATAAGCGATGTCGGCATCGTGGGTCGTGATGACCAACGTTATCTTCTTCTCACCCTTGCATATCTCCCGGAAGACCTCTAGTACGTCCCTTGATGTCAGTGGATCCAACTGACTGACGAACTCATCCGCGAGTATCACCTCGGGGTCCTGCATCAACGTCCTGGCGATCGCGACCCTCTGCTTCTGCCCGCCGCTGAGAGAAGAGACCTTATTGTGAGCGAAGTCCTTCAATCCCACAGTCTCGATGACCCTTAACGCCCTCTCGACCTCCTCCTCAGGGAACTGACCTAGTATAGAGTGGAGCGTTGAAACGCGTGAGAGCGCGCCCGTGAGTACATTTTCTAACACGCTTAAGTTGGAGACCACCCCGAAACCCTGAGGAACGTAGCCGATGGATCTGTAAGCGACCCTCCTGTCCTCATCTGATAAGAGGTCTTTACTCCTGTACCTTATAATCCCGGAAGTCGGCCTCAGTATGCCCTTGAGGACCTTCAATAAGGTGGTCTTCCCCGCACCGCTCCTACCGAAGATCATGTAAACTTTACCCTCCTCCAACTCGAGCGAGACCCCCCTCAGTACGAACTTTGAGGGTTGGTAGGCGTACCATACGTCTATGCACTCTAGTACACTGGTCGTCAAGTGAACTCGAAACCCGTGAGCGTGATGTACTTCTGAAGCGCTGAGAAGTGCTCCTCCGCACTCTTCGCCTCGAATCCGACGAAGAGCGAGGAGACAAACCTCCTCATCAGGTATTGGTGTTCCGGTCCAGAGAGCTCGAGGAAAGCTTGCTTTACTCGTTGCTTCAAATCGTTTGGTAGGTCTTTGATCACCACGACACCATGAGATGGCAAAGGTCCTTGAGACTCTAACACTTTACTCGCGCTCATGGCCTGGGTGTAAAGACTATAAGATACGTCACCCGCCATGACCGTGACATCCACCTGTCGTGCCCTCAGGGCCTCCCAGCACTGTCCGTACCCTCCACCGAATACGACGTTACCCTTCCCGAAGAAGTCCTCCGGGTCCACGCTGGCACCCCTTTTCTCTATGAGTCCAAGCTCGACCAATTTAGCCATCGGTGCCAAGTAACCCGATGATGAGACCCGGCTCGGGAAACAGACCTTCTTACCCCTCAACTCCTCCAACGACTTGTAAGCGCTATCCTTGAGGACTATCCAGTAAGAGTAGTAATTCGTGGCGTTGATGACTCTATCACCCACCGCCACAGTCCTGACCTCTACCAGCATGAGTTCGGACCCCGATCTTTGGACCGCAAGGTACGCCGGCCAGGACCCCATGAGCGCCAAGTGGACCGTCTTGAACCTGAGGCCCTCTATGACGCCCGTGTAGTCGGTGGGCACGTATATCTCCACTGGCAACCCTATTCTCCTCGAGAGGAAATCCGCCAGATCCCGCGAGAGCTCCTTGATCTCAACTGGGTTCTGGGTGGGCTGTACTGCTATTATCAGCCTGTCGATCCTGTTCTGGTCGTTCAGCCAGATCGCATAAGCAGCTATCGAGAAGATCACAACTACGGCCAGAACCAGTAGCGTTGTCGATTTCTTCATGGCATTTCTACCACATTCCGTAATATAACTCTGTTATATAAACTTAAATACGTTTAATTAATTTCTTTACACCGTAAAGTTCTATTTCGTCTTGGCCTTGCGCAACTTCTCTATGAAGACAGGTAGGAACTGGTAGAGGTCCGCGATCACTGAGTAATCTGACTCCCTGTGTATAGGTGCGTTAGAATCGTTGTTGATCGCGACGATCGTCTTGGCTCCCCGTATCCCAGCCACGTGTTGCATCTGGCCCGATACGCCTATTGCGATGTAGAGCTTGGGGCCGACCCATTTCCCGGATAGACCTATGTGCCGGTCCTCGCTGAGCCACTTCAAGTCGCCTGATATCGGCCTCGTGCAACCTACCTCGCCGCCCACCTCTCTTGCCAACTCCTCCGCGAGCGCTATGTCCTCTTTCTTCTTGAACCCCCTGCCCACGCTCACGATGATCTCGGCCTTCGTTAGATCAACAGCCTCCTTCATGACCGCCCTCATCTCCACGAACCTTACCCTCTCATCGACCTCCGGATCGATCCGGGTGATCTTAGGCTTACTCGCCGCGGTCACCGCCTCGGGCTTCGTCCGTCCAACCCTCAAAGTGACGACTACTGGAAACTCAGCGCGCTGTTCAGCGACGTACGTACCTCCGTAAACCGTACGCGAGACCTTGAGTGACGGTCCATCAACTTCAATCGTCACGCAGTCATTCAGACAACCCACCCTCAACCTTTGAGCGGCCCTTGCGGCTATCTCACGGCAATCCTTGGTAGACGGTCCCAATATGACGGACGGTTTGAAACTCTCAGAGCACCTGACCACCGCGCTCGCGAACGAGTTGTTGCTAAAAGCCCCCTCCATGAGGTAGACTTCACTGAGGCCGTAGGCCTCGACCTCACCGATGCTCGTTGCGTCGCTCCCAACGAGCAGTCTGACGTCATCGAACCCTGCACGCCTCACCGCTGTGATCATCTCGGGTGCGTACTCTCTGACCTTAGTGAATATCAAGGCGCCGCTCATATCCTGACCAACCCCTCCCTGACGAGCTCGGATAACAGCTTCTCGGCCGCCTCATCCAGAGAGCCTGAGATCACGACTCTCTTCCTCTCGACCTTGAGCGCCCTGACAGAGGCACAGACGACCCTCGGTCTCAACTCGTTCTCGTCCAGCCCTAGACTCTCTAGGGGAACCGAGTTTATCGGTTTCTTCGAGGCCGCCCTGATCATGAGAAGGCTGGGTAGGCGCGGGGTGTTGATCTCTAACCCGACCGTCAGGACTATCGGTAGCTTTACGTCTAATACTTCTCTCCCTTCCTCAAGGTCCCTCTCGACTCTCAACCCCTCCTGTTCTGCATGAATCCTTATCACGTGTGTAACACTGGGGAGACCTAACTTCTCTGCGACCCTAGGTCCGACCTGATATCCTCCCTCATCGACCGAACACTCACCGCAAAGTATGAGGTCTGCATTACCGACGGTCCTAGATAAAGACGCCAGCACGTTCGCGTACACCCAGCCGTCCGCGTGCTCGAGCCTCTTATCGGAGACAACATACGCCTCATCAGCGCCCATCGCCAGCGCCTCTCTTATGAGCAAAGGTTTGACGTCAGGACCAGCTGAGATCACGACCACTCTGCCCTTGAAATTCTCCTTCATCCTGATGCCCTCTTCAAGAGCGTTGAGGTCAAAGTCGCTCAGTTTCGTCTGCGCGCGTTCGTATATTGGCTCGAGGGTCTTAGGGTTCGGTTCTAATGTGTTTGGATCATAAGTCTGCTTAACGAGGACGTGTATCTCCAATTCCTCACCTCCTGATCGGGGGGCTGAAATATTAACGTACTTCTATCTCCTCAGCGAGCCGCGCATGTCTCGGAGGAGCGGGATCTCTTTTATCTTACCCTCGTCGAGAGAATCCCACAATATCCCCTGTGGTCTTTTATTATTCGCTCTCACCTCGATGACGCGCGTGTTAGTGAATATGTAATTTAGAGGAACATCATACGCCTCGCGTGGTATGAAATCTACCAACTGGAGGTCGTGTACGGTCGTGACTATTGGGACGTTACCATCGACCCTTCTAAACTCGCTCAATATGGCGTACTCTATCTCACTATAGCCCTCGCCCTTCCCCAACCTCCAACCGTCCTCGGTGACTGCTACGGAGCCGAAGACCAATAGATCGATCTCAGGTAGATCCTCGGGCGCCACCTCCACCCCCAACCTCATGAAGTTCTTGATGGCTAATCTTAGTTCGACGCCCTCCCCTCGTATCATATCGGGTTCAAGCATCAGGAAACCTCTCCTCAACCTCGGCGTGGGCACTACCAAGACCTTACCGTCCCCAAGGACGCGATCCCTGATGCACCTCTGGGGAGAGTCGGGGTTCACCTTGACGACCCTCGCTCGCTTGTAAATACTCGAGTCGAACAACCTCTCAGCGGCCGTATCAGCGCCCTTGAAGTTCGGTATCCTCCCCTTCACGGGGAACGGTGGCAAGGCTACGCCCTCCTTGACGAGTCGATCCCAGACCATGAGCCTTATCTCTTGCTTTCCCCGGTTCATCATTCGAAGACTTCAGAGAGGTCCTTTATCTCTATCTTTCCCTCGACTCCCATACTCCTCGCAGCGTCCTCGAACATGGCGAGGCAGAAGGGACACTCCACTATCATCACCTCAGCCCCTGTGCTCAGGCCCTCCTCCAACCTCTCGTGACTCTCGCGCCTCCTCCTCCTTACCTCGTACCAGTAGTTGCCCCCGCCCGCTCCACAGCAGAAGCTGTTCGTCCTGTTCCTCCTCATCTCGACCAACCTCACTCCCTCAAGGGCCCTCCTAGGCTCCTCCGTTACTCCGTTCACCCTACTCATATAGCAAGAGTCGTGGAATGTCGTCAACTTTCCCTCTATAGGCTTAATCTTGCCCTGTGACCTCAACTCCGCAAGTAACTCAGAGTGATGGACGACCTCCAGCTCGATCCCCAGCTCGGCGTATTCGTTCTTTATGACGTTGAAGCAGTGGGGACAGTGCGTAACCACCTTCCTCACACCGTACCTCTTGAACGTCTCTATGTTAGACAGGGCTAGCTCCTGGTACCTACCCTCCTCCCCCATCCGCCTCGCAGGGTCTCCCGTACAAGACTCGACCGGCATTATCGCGAACTTCACGCCTGCCTTGATCATTAATCTAGCCATCCTCAAGGCTATCTCCTTGGCTTTCGGATCGAAAGAGGACATGCATCCGAGCCAGTAGAGGTACTCGAAGTCGTCCACCTCCTCCACGGTCCTCACGCCCAGCTCCCGCAACTCTCTCACAAGAGCCTCACGCTGAGACTGTGGGTAACCGTGGGGGTTCTGGTAGCGCGAGATGTTGGTTAGAGTCGCTGTGATCTTCTGGTCCGTTATCCCACCCATCACAATCGACCTCCGGCTCTCGATGATGAATTCAAGCGGCCTGATGAGTACCGGACACGCCTCCACACACGCACCGCACGTCGTACAAGCCCATATCTCCTCCTCGGTGAGGACCCCTGACTCGAAGAAATCGACGTTCTCGGTCCTGCCCACATCGTAGTTCCAGACCGCTGATTTTAGTTTCTGCACGACCATCCGCGGTGAGAGGTTGGTCCCGGCCGCGAGGGCAGGACACTGGACGTCGCATCTCCCGCAATCAGTGCACGCGTCGAGCGATAACCTCTGTCTCCAGCTCAAGTCACTCACGGTCCTTATGCCCATGCGCAGCTCTGTCGCGTCAGGAGGTAGCTCCGCGAGGTTGAAGGGGGTAGTCATGGACGAGACCCTAATTTGAGAGATCATGGTGTTGAGGGGTGAGATGAAGACGTGGAGCATGTTGGAGTATGGCAGGTAGGCCACCAGTCCGAATGTGATCAGGGCGTGTGCCCACCAGGTGACCTGATAGATTCCTGTTGCGAGCTCGGGCCCCATAGGTAGGTAATCCAGATAGCCAGCCACAGTCCAGCCGACGAAAGAGTACCCGCCCCACTCCACGGGCCTGACGTGGAGCCTCAACGCCTCCAATAAATATCCTGAGACGCCTATGAAGAGGAGTCCTCCGAGGTACGCGTAGTACTCGTTCTTCTCCCTCAACCTCTTCAACCCCCTCACCCTCCTCAGGATCGCCAGTGATACGCCGATTATGAAGAGGAGGCCGAAGAGGTCCAGAGTCACCTCGTAGATCAGATAGAAGGGCCCTCTCAGCAGCTTCTCGTTGAAGAAACTCAGTATGTCGTGGTCGATGAAGACTAGCGCGGTCCCTATGAAGAGCACGAGGGCGCCGTACATTAGAGGTATGTGCATCAGGCCGCTCGCCCGGTCTAAGGTCACCTTCCTCTGCAACCAAGCGTATCTGAGAAGGGACGTGATACGACTCCTAGGGGCGGCCACGAAGTCCCTCAACAGGTTAGAGACTCCGTAGCCCCTGAACCTGAGGTAGACGCCGTAGATGAAGACCGCCGCGAACGGTACTAGAACGGTATACATCAGGAGGTCCGTACCCTCCGGCATCAGCACGAAGTTCTCCCTAAAAGGGCCACTCAGCACACAGGTGAAATAGACCTAGAAGGTAAAATACGTGTCGTCCGAAACGACCTCAATTCTGAACTGAGCGATCAAGAACCGCGCTTTATGGAGGGACTGACCTCCCTCATGAACCACCGCATTCTCCTCTCGTACTCATCTTTCTTCACCTCACCCATATACACGACTATGTTACTCACGCCCAGCTCAACGTATCTCGAGAGATATTCTATAACCTCATCGACCGATCCGCCTATGATCACTCTAATGTCTCCTAAGTGAGAGGTAAACAACCTCGTCCGTTTATCGGGGTCTATCGTGAAGCGCCCTGAGAGGATAAACCCCTCCCTCCTCATCCCGTACTTCTCGACGAGGTCCCTATACTTATCAACCGGTACACCTGTTGGGTGCCATCCATAACATAACCTTATCGCCCTCGCGGCCGCCCTCTCCGAGTTGCCCGCCATGAGTATCGGCGGACCGCCACTCTGGACCGGGAGAGGACTGAAGACGACGTCTCTTATATCGTGGTACTTTCCCTGAAAGGAAGGCTCACTGGATCTCCATACGTTCCTCAGGACACCAATCTGTTCCTCGATAATCTCCCCGCGCCTCGCATAACTGGCCCCCATCACCTCAAACTCCCTCCTCTCCCACCCCAGGCCTATCCCTATTATGGTACGGCCGTTGGTGAGGAAATCTAAAGTGGCAATCTGTTTGGCTACCTGCAAAGTGTTCCTGAGGGGAAGGACGATGACTGACGTCCCGAGTTTGACCCTCTCCGTCAACCCGCCTACGTATGACAACGTCATGAGGGACTCGGTTATGTTGCCGTAGGGGTGACTGAACTGCTTCGAGATCGCTATGTGGTCCGAGGTCCAGATCGAATCGAACCCCAGCTCCTCGGCAAGTTGAGCCGATCTAACGACCAACTCTCGAGAAAGGTGCTCTCCGTAGTGAGGGAGACAAACTCCGATCTGCACGCTCATACGATCCAGTATAGGGGATTGTCTAGTATAATTCTATTACTCTGTCCCCGTACTCTCTGTCGACATCGAACCTAGCGGGGTGGTAGCATGTTGGATCGATCTCAGTCGGTCTTCCAAGGATCATTGAGGAGAGCACCTCGGCGAGCGCAGGAGCGCGCATCAACCCATAGCCGTCGAGTCCATCTATTATATAGACGTTCTCGAGGAACGGCGACCTCCCGAGTATTGGTCTCCCGTCCGGTGACGAGCTGCATACACCTACCCAGCCCCCTCCTACCTTGACCTTATCTGTTGTAGCGCACCTCTTCTCGAACTTACTCGCGACCTCCCACACGTACTCCGGTTCAGGCCTCACGGGTACCCCATCGGGGTCCTCTACGATCCTCGCGAGGCCGTTACCTATCACGATAGTGTCCCTGGAGAGAGGCCGCACGTACAGGTGATCCTCCGTAAAGTAACAGGGAGCATTGGCCGAGGAGAACTCCCCCCTGAGGCTCAGGAGTTGACACGTATAAACGGTCGTGGGCATCCTGGTCAGATTCAGTTCCTTGAGCAGCTGCTTGTTCCAAGGGCCGGCCGTTAGGATCAGATCTTGTCGGATCTTCAACGTGATGCCCGAGTTCTTCAGCCTCGCTCCTACGACCGAGTCATCAACTACCTCAATGGAGGAGACGGTGTCCCATTCTATTATTGTTACACCGAGCTCCTTCAACAGAGAACGCGCGCACTCCACGAAGTTCTCCGAGTTCACCACACCGTCATCGGGAGTGATCAGCAACGACTCGTAATCCTTCACCCTCAGGTATGGCAGCAGGGTCCTGGCGTCATAGCACGAGGCAACCTCAAACCTCACCCCGTTTCGCCTCAGTACCTCCATCGAGTCTCTGATCATCCACTCAGGCTCGACGGTTACGAATGAGGTCTCCCTGTAGATCGGCCTATCGTTATCGCACTCGAGTGACCTGTACAGCTCTATGCTCCTCCTAGTGAGAGCGACGTCATCGTCTAGATTCAGCTGCGTCGTCACTATCCCCGCAGACCTACCGGTTGACCCCGACCCGATCGTCCTCCTCTCGACAAGTGCGACCTCGAGTCCACTCTCTCCGAGGAAGTACGCGGTCCATAACCCGCACATCCCGCCGCCTATGATCAGGCAGTCGAAGGTCCTCATGCTTACTAAAGATTTCCGTGCTATTTTATTAACCTCATCACAGATATAAGAATTCACCAATGGGGGATCTGATATTTTTAAAAATATAAGTGATAATATAACACGATAATCTTTAACGCGTCTTTATAACGGGGGTCTTCAGATCTTTAGGTGATGCGTAGATCCTACACCTTGAGATACTCCCGTAATATCAGCTTGAACTTATCTACCACGTCCAACGAATCACGTCCTATTATGAGGATCATCGGTTCCTTACCGTAATCACCCATGTGATATATAACGTCCGTCACTTTTCCTGCGGACCTTACGGCCTCTCTTATCCCCCACCTGACCGTCGCTCCCTCAACCCTCTTGACCTCGGGGGGCTCCCTCGACCTGTCATACGAGCTCACGGAGAAGTTCAATCTCTCGACTATGTTGATTATTGACTCATCGAATTTTATGTTCATCGCAGACCTCATGTTGCTGTCGTAGTTCGATATCTCGAGGAGGGCCGAGGCTACGTGTCTCGAGGCACCGGGGCTCGGGGGTCCTGAAGCCCTGAGGTAACCGTCTATGCGCACAAGCCTCCCCGGGATCGCAATTACATCTCGGTGGTCTCTGGGATACGGTAAGGACTCGGCCAAGTTTATCATGGACTCGGGCGCCAATGTACCTGCACCCTCAAGACCTTCTAACGTCCTGACTGCTTTTTGCAGTCGTTCGATTGCTCTGTGAATCTCCGCATCTCTAATGAGGGAACCTATGGGGTTGACGGGGCCACTCCCCCTCCCTATCGCGAACGAGTAGGCGATCGATGAGGTGACGAACTCCTTTGCAACTCCCACCGCATCCACCACATCCCTCCCCTTCGCCAGCTCCGCTGCAATCGCCGATGCGAAGACGCAACCAGTCCCATGGGTGTTCTTCGTATCGATCCTCTTCGAGACGAACCTGAAGACTCTGTCCCCGTAGAGAAGCACATCGACGACCTCATCTCCGTACAGGTGCCCTCCCTTCACCACCACGGCCTTGGACCCCCAACCTGCTATGCTCCTAGCTGCATCGATCTGGTCCTCCACGCTTTTTATCTCGAGACCCGTTAACAGCCTGGCCTCGTAGGCGTTCGGGGTGACCACGGTAGCAACGGAAATCAGACCCTTCATGGCCTCAATCGCATCATCACGCAAGAGCTGAGCTCCGCTCTTTGCGACCATTACCGGGTCCACCACAATGGGTACCTCTAATCTGGCGACCTCCGCAGTAACCGCCTCGATTATGGAGGCGCTGAACAACATACCCGTCTTTATGGCGTCGACCCCTATGTCCTCCACACAGACCCTCACCTGCTCCAGAATTGCGCGGGCGTCCAGGGGCACTACTTGGGTAACTTTGGCAGTGTTCTGGGCCGTGATGCACGTTATAGCAGACATGCCATGAACCCCTAACGCCGCGAACGTCTTGAGGTCGGCCTGTATCCCAGCTCCCCCTCCAGAGTCTGAACCAGCGATGGTCAGGGCCCTCGGAACCTTAGGTTTATCCATGAGATTCACATCAACCCCCAGCTCACTTTCCTCAGGGGAGTGACTTTTATAATTGCAGCCTCCCCCTCGCCCCATGGGTCGTTCCTCGCCCAGGCGAATCTCTCGAAAAACATCTTAGAGACTTCAACGAACTCAGGCCCCGAGTATAGAGTCTGAGCATCGCCGACGACCATCACGGCCTTGTTAGGTTTGTAGCGATCTATAACCAGCGCCACCTTATTCCTGCGTTCGACGTTCCTCAGCTTCCTGGTTCTAAGGTCGGTGACCATGTAGAAGGCACCGTTCTTATAGATATAACAAATGGGTACCAGATGAGGGTAACCGTTCTCATCGACGGTGGCAAATCTGCATATCTCGTTCCTCTTTATGAAATCTAGCTCCTTCTCATTGAACGTTATCATCTGGTAATGAGACATCTGACGCTGTCTATAACTATTAAAGAGTTTAACACCATAGGACTTTTATACGATCCATACACTTCTATAACCTAGGTATGCAGAGGACCTACCCGATCGATGTAGAGGCCGTCAGGGAGGACTTCCCCTTACTGAGGAGGAGGGACGTCATATATCTGGACAACGCAGCGACCACCCACAAACCGAGGCAGGTGATAGACGCTATCAGGGAGTTCTATGAGCGGATGAACGCAAATGTCCACAGGGGCGTCTACCAGCTGGCGATCGAGTCGACCGAGGCATATGAGGACGCCAGGAGGAAAGTCATGGAGTTCATAGGCGCGAGGGATAGGAGGGAGATCGTCTTCACTCGAAATACGACTGAGTCCATAAACCTCGTGGCCAACGGATACGGCTTCAAGAAACTCACCCGAGGCTCGAAGGTAGTCCTGAGCGAGATGGAACACCACAGCAACATAGTCCCCTGGCAGATACTGGCTAGGAGATTGGGATGCAAGATAGAGTATGTCCCGATCACCGACGAGGGCGAGCTCAGGTACGATCTGATGGAGAAGATGGTGAGGGACGCCTCGGTAGTCTCTATCGTTCACGCCTCCAACGTACTCGGCACGATAAATAACGTGAGGGAGATCGTCAAGCTCGCGAAGGATAACGGGGCCGTGACCGTGGTGGATGCAGCACAGACCGTACCTCATATGCCGGTTGACGTCGGCGAGATGGGTGTGGACTTCTTAGCGTTCTCAGGCCACAAGATGCTGGGGCCGATGGGGATAGGAGTCCTCTACGGACGGAGAGAGCTGTTGGAGGAGATGGACCCGTTCCTAGGGGGCGGAGAGATGATAAGAGAGGTCACGCTGGAGGGCAGCAGGTGGAACGAGGTGCCGTGGAAGTTCGAGGCAGGGACCCCTAACGTCGCTGACGCGATCGGCCTGGGTGCAGCGATCGATTACCTCAAGCGTCTTGGTATGGACAAGGTCAGGGATCACGAGAGCAAACTGGTCAGGTACGCATTAGAGAGACTCCGGGAGATCCCCCACCTGAGAATCTACGGGCCGAACGACTCGTACGAGAGGGTCGGCGTCCTCTCCTTCACACTGGCAGACGTGCACCCCCACGACCTAGCGGAGCACCTTGACAGGAAGTTCAACATAGCCATCAGAGCCGGTCACCACTGCGCGATGCCATTACACTCTAGACTCAATCTGACCGCGACCTCACGTGCGAGCTTCTACATCTACAACACTTACGAGGAGATAGACAAGTTGGTTGAGGGACTCGTCTCTGCCTTAAACTACTATAAGGTCATATGAACTGTGAGGGTGAACGAGAGACGGTAACGCGACTATCTCGTCGTTAAAGGTCCACTGTGAAGAAGGTGTGGGTATTAGTCATGTTTATGTCAGTGAGCAACCAGAGCCTCCTGAAATATCTGTTGAAGAAGTCATGCTTCGCGTCCTCACTTACCCCTACCACCACGTCATACATCCCGTAGACCTCGTGGGCCTCAGCGATCGTATCCACGGACTTCAGAAAGGTCTCCCATAACCTCGGGGCCGCTGGTCTCCTTATCTTTATGAAAGTGTACGCACACTTCTTCCTCTTGTAACCCCCCTCCCTCTCGAACGAGAGGCCCTCGCTGTTCACGATCATGGTGTTGGAGTCGACAACTCCGTTCTGCGTCAAGACGTCGAGCAACCCGTTGAGCTGTTGTAACCTTTCAAACTCAACCTTGCATATGATATCATGTATCCCGAAGATGAGGTACGCCTCCGAGACGAGATTAGACCTTCGGACCGCGTCGAGACAGTTCAGGAGCTCACTTCTCGCACCGACCGTACCCAGCACGAAGGCCTTCAAGCCGTTTCTAAATGTCGATCTGGGGTTAATAACCTTTGATCAGACGTCGCAGACCGTGCACCTCTCCACGTCCAGCGTCGGTTCGAGTTGCTTGTGATAGTCGCAGAGGCTCTTGGACCTCCGTAACCACAGGAGGCACTCGGATATTCGCCTACTTACCTCTATCTCGCCCTCCCCGGTCAGGATAGCCGAGATCACGCCATCGATCATGTCGGTGAACCTCTTATCGTTCTCGAAACCTAGTACCGCGCAGCCGTGACCGCGTGCACCCCTGATGTAATTGCTCACAGCTGCCTGAGTTATCCCAAGCGCCTTGGCGACCTGCTGTTGGGTGAACCCGTGATCCTCGATGAGCCTCCTCGCTAAAATGGACCGGATGAGAGGTATCGTCGTCTTGGCCTCGAGCTCTGAGGGGAGTATCAACCTCTGTCATATACAATAAAACAGTGAAATATTAAGAATACTCATATACCTAACTATAAAATATATTCCACGACCACCCTTTAATTGGCAGAGTTGAAACTGATAAAGGACCCGGTACACGGGTACATCACGTTAAAAGAGGATGAGATCTGCATACTCGATACATACCCCTTACAGAGGCTACGCCGCATATCCCAGTTACCATTCGTCTACCTCGTCTACCCAGGCGCCAGACACAGCAGGTTCGACCACTCGATAGGTTGCTTCCATCTGGCGAAAGAGATGGCCGATCACTTAGCCCTCGATGAAGAGGAGGCGGAGCTCCTGAAGGTATCCTCCCTCTTACACGACGTGGGCCACACACCGTACTCTCACCTGTTAGAACCCTTGTTGATGGAGTCGAACCTCTCACACGAGGGCCTTTCCATCAGGATCATCGAAGAGTACGGAGAGTTGCGAGACTCGATATCGAACGCCGGGATCAGCGTCCACGACGTGACGGACGTGCTGAGGGGGAAGGTCCGGATCAGCCCACTCGTCTCAGGACCTCTGGACGTCGATAGGCTCGACTTCTTGGTCCGAGACGCCTATTTCACGGGAGCGACATACGGCGTCGTAGACATAAAGAGGATAATACACCTCACGAGGTTGACCGATGCGGGACCAACGCTGGACGTGAGGGGATGGGGCGTCGCAGAGGAGCTGGCGTTGGCTAGGTACCACTCGTTCATGAACGTGTACTTCCACCATACAGTGAGGGCTGCTCAGGTGATGTTCCTCAGGGGCGCAAAGAGAATAAAAGAGGACCTCGGGGTCGACTTTGGATCCATGTCCATAGAGGAGTACCTGTCACACGACGACTACTCTATGTGGAGCCTGATGAAGAACTACCCAAAGACTAGGTCTGTGATCTCGCGTATAGAGCGTAGGTTGTTGCCTAAGCTGCTCTACGAGGTGAGATACAAGGGTGAGGAGTCCCCTGAGTTCACGAACAAACAGGAAGAACTCGAGTACGAGATAAGCCAAGCGTCAAGGGCCGATCCCGAGAAGGTATATGTCGACTCTTCTCACGCCCCACCCCTCCTCAAGTATGGCCCCCAGATGCTGAAGCTACACTCTGATGGAGACGAGAGGGGCGGGGTCGACCTGTGGGTGATGGAGATGGTCTCGCGGCCGTTCACCATACTGAGGGTATATGTAGATAGGGATGTAAGCGAGGTCGAGAGGGTCAGGGAGGCCGCTAGATCGATACTATCTAAGACCTAAAGTCCTAGACCTGTGCTCTATTACACGCCCCAAACCCTCCTCCAACATCACTAACGGCCTGTAGCCCAAATGCTCTGATGCCTTCTCTATCGAGGGGTAGCTCACCATGGGCTCCGACTCTAACTCGCTCCTAGGGGGTAACGTCTTCAGTTCCGACCTCGAGTCGGTCAACGTCCTGATCTTGATGGCGAGCTCCTTGATCGAGACGCTCCGGCCGGTCCCGACGTTGAAGACCTCACACCCGTCACAGTTGTACTTCTTCAGGATAAGATCTACCATATGAGAGAAGTTATCGACGTAGCAAGGATCGGTTACGTCCCTACCGTCGTTATAGAGCGTGAGAGGTCTGTTCATCAGGCAGGCATCGATGAACCTCGATATCGCGCTCTCGTTGGAGTCATATTCTCCGAAGAGCTTCCAGGACCTGAGTATCACCGACGGGACACCCAGTCTGCTGTAGGATCGTACGACCTGCTCGGCAGCTACCTTTGAGTAGTCGTACGGTGTCCTGGGGTTCAAGGGTGCGGTCTCTCTCACCGGCGACTCTTTGGGCGCTCCGTAAACGTTGGCGGAGGACGCGTAGATGAACCTCTTGAGTGAGGTCAACTTGGCCGCTTCAAGGACGTTCAGGGTGCCTAGGACGTTCACCTTGAAGCAGTTGTATTGGTCCGAGAGACAGGCAGGCGGGCTAGAGATCGCCGCGAGGTGTATTACAGCGTCAGGCTCCACCCTCCTGAAGACCTCTATCAAGCGATGGAGGTCGAGTATATCAACATTGTAATCTGAGTTGGGTCTCGAATCGATACCGATGACTTCATAGCCGGCCCTCAGCAGATATTCCCTCAAGCTCCTACCTACGAACCCCATTGAACCGGTGATCAGTACCCTCATAAACGCCGCCAGACCAGTACGCGACTGCTATAGTATCGCCTGTCTCGTCCTCTCTTTGCTCGCTTGGCTCTCAACTAACAGATTGATGAACTCTGACATGAAGTAGGGGAGGTCCGCAGGCACTCTGGCGGTGACGAGGTTGCGGTCCCTCACACAGGGCTCGTTGAAGAATACCGCGCCAGCGTTCTCTAGGTCGTCCTTTATCGCGGACACAGCGGTCACCCTGTAACCTTTGATCACTCTCGCTGATATCAGGATCTGGGGTCCGTGGCATATCGAGCCCACCGGCTTCCCGGAGATGAAGAAGTCCCGCACCCACTTTACCGCCCTCTCGTCCCTCCTCAGCCTATCTGGCATCCAACCCCCTGGTATGACGAGACCGTCGAAGTCAGCGGGACTGGCCTCCTCGAACCTCAGATCCGGAATTATAGAGAGGCCGCGCTTTCCTCTGTACTCGGTCCTCTCGGGGGCTATCACCTTGACCTCAGCACCCTCCTCAATCAACCTCAGCAGGGGATAGTGTAGCTCCAGGTCCTCGTACTCGGGGCCTGCAACTATGGCGATCCTTGTGCCCTTTAATTTCATCTCATATCCGTTAAGTTAATCTGTTTAATAAGTCCTAACTCACCACACAGGCGGACCATCCGCACTCGAGGCACCTCTTACAGGTCTCTTGGTGGGCGAGATTGGTGCTGTTGCACGAGGGACATCTGTCCTCTTCATTCGTCACGGTCTCATTCTCCGTCGTAACGACCAGTTGCGGTACGGGTTGTCTCTGCTCTACCGCTTCTTGCTCCTCGGGCCTCACCTTCACCTCGATACCCATTCTCTTCATGATGTTGAGCGTATCGTTACTGACCAAGAAGGTATACCCACCGCTCCTCTGGGACGGGGTTACTAGGACCTGTGACGACTTTGACTGATCCCTGAATATTGTTATGCCCTTCAGGCCGAGCTTATAGGCGAATAGGTACGCGCTCTTCACGTCGTCAATGCTGACCCAGCTCGGCATGTTGATCGTCTTGCTGACAGCGGCATCGACCCACATCGATACGTGGTACTGAGCCCTCACATGGTCCCACCAAGGCACGTCGTATGCGACTTGGAAGACGGCCTGATCATCCTTGCTGAAGTACGCGTCGAGCCTCTGTATGGAGCCGCCGTTCTCTGCCACCAACCTCAGTACCTCGTCGGTGTAGAGGCCCCTCTCTCGGAGGACTCTCTCGAACTCAGGATCCACGTAGTAGAAGACTCCGACGGTGACCCTCTTCTCGAAGACCAGCGCGAAGACTGGCTCTAACCCTGAGCTGGTATCGACGAGCATCGAGATGCTTCCCGTGGGTGCGATGGACATGATGAAACTGTTCCTTATCCCGTGCTCTCTTATACCGTTGATCACCCTGTCCCAGTCCATGCTCCAAAGCTCGCGCCTATAGTAACCCTCGAGCGGCAACTCACCTCTCACGTAAGAGCTCTGGTCAAAGAGCGGGAAGGCCCCCCTCTCCTTCACCCTCTCTATGCTACAGATGTACGCGTGCCAGGCGATGAACTCGGTCATCCTGCTCATCAAGCTAAACCCTTCCTCACTGTTGTAAGGGATTCTCAGAGCCATGAGAGCGTTGGCGAGACCCATGAATCCCAGCCCTATCCTCCTCGTATTCCTGGCCATTCTATCGATCTCCGGCAAAGGGTAGGCGTTGACGTCGATCACGTTATCGAGGAAGCTGTAGGCGATCCTGGTGGCCCTCGCTAGCTCATCCCAGTCAAAGGTCGCTCTGCCATCCTTCCCGTCCCATCTTATGAAGGCATAGAGGTTGATCGACCCGAGGTTACATGGTTCGTAGTCGTAGAGCGGTTCCTCACCGCAGGGATTGGTGCATCTTATCAGTCCGAGGGAGTGTCTGAGGACGTTCCTCTTGTTGATGTTATCGAGGAACAGAACGCCTGGGTCGGCCGTCTTCCAAGCCATCTCCGCTATCAGGTGGAAGAGGTAGCCGGGATCGATGGTGCTCCACTGTCTTCCATCTCTCGGGTTGATCAGCGAGTAGGGGACGTTTCTCTCCAGATGCTCCCAGAAGCCAGGCTCGATCATCACGCTTATGTTGAAGTTCTCGAGGATACCCTCCTTCTCCTTCGCCCTCACGAACTTCTCTATGTCCGGATGATTGCTCTCAAGGATGCCCATATTCGCGCCGCGCCTCTTGCCGCCCTGCTTGACTACATCGGTTACCGTATCTATTATCTTCATGAAGGAGACCGGACCGGATGCGACCCCCGCGGTCGAGAAAACTATGTCTCCCTGGGGACGCAGCATCGAGTAGTTGATACCAATCCCTCCACCGCTCTTGAAGATTATCGCCGCATCCATCGCCGCCTTCATTATGGACTCTATGTTATCCCTGATCGGTAGAACGAAACAGGCAGAGAGCTGTCCCAGCCTGGCACCGGCGTTGAATAGCGTGGGACTGTTGGGCATGAACTTCTTCTCTACCATGAGGTTGTAGTACTCGAGGTACTCGGTGTAGTGGTCATCGAACTCGCCCATCAGTAACTTCTCGAAGAAGACGGGCCAAGGCAGCCTCATCTTCCCCTCGCTGTTGAACCTGTCGTAGAGTTTCTTCATGCGCTCCAGGTGCCACCTGTTCCAAACCACCTCGTAACCTTCCCCCTTACGTTTCAGGCCGACCTTCCCGCTCCAGAGCTCTGGATTGAACTCGCTTGGCTCGTGTACTGGCTGGTTACCCTCGACATCGAAGACCCTGGGGTCGTAGAGAATATCTGGGATCACTATGAGGGCAGCGACCCTCTGGAGCATCTGTTTTGGGCCCTCAATCAGCTTCCCATTCTCATTCCTCAGCAAATACCTCGACGCCATCAAGCGCAACGAGTTCACCGAGAAACTCTTATCGACCTCATCGAGCGCTTCTTTCTCGAGGATGCGCTGTTTCTCCTGCCTTATCTTCTCCCTCTCCTTCCTGTAGAGTATATATGACTTAGCGACCTCGTACTGGTCGAACTTGACGAGCGAGAGCTCCACGATGTCTTGAACGTCCTCGACGTGCGGTACCCTCTCGGTGCCGAACTTCTCGGCTATTATGTTAAGGACATGACTGACTATCTTCTCCAAGAGGGCCTCATCGTACTTGTTCACCGAGAGCATAGCCTTCATGATCGCGTTCTTGATCCTGTTACTGTCGAAATCCACTACCGAACCGTCCCTCTTGACGATCCTCTTAACAGGGTACGTGGTCACCGAACTCAATCCCGACACCGTTTTGGTTTAACGAACAGTCCTTAATTATAAATCTATCAATACACATTCAGTTATAACGTTTTTTTCCTGAAGTTTTTTGAGTTGGAGACGATGAGAGGAGGCAAAGAGGGCGTAGCAGGTCAGTGAAGCATATAATGAGCATGGGTAAGACCGGGGGCGGGGCCCTTATCTCTTGACGTATTTACCGACTCATCGATCCTTTGAGTGATCAGAGCAGGGTACAAACCTATTATTCGGGGTCGGATCAATCTAGGTCAGAGGATGTTGCTCCGAGAGCCAATAGTGGTGGTGCTGGGCCACGTAGATCACGGGAAGACGTCACTCCTAGACAGGATGAGGGGTACGGTCGTCGCGGCCAGAGAGGCCGGGGGGATCACCCAACAGATAGGTGCGAGCCTCTTCCCGTTAGAGGCGGTGATCAGTACCTGTAAGGCGCTCTTAGGTGAGGTGAGGGCCGACCTCAAGGTACCCGGCATACTGTTCGTGGACACTCCGGGGCACGCGGCCTTCTCGAACATGCGGAAGAGGGGCGGATCGGTCGCTGATCTGGCCATCCTGGTCGTCGATCTCACGAAGGGTATCCAAGATCAGACCGTTGAGAGCATAAGGCTGCTGAAAGCGAGGAGGACGCCCTTTCTCGTGGCCGCAAACAAGATAGACCTGCTACCAGGATGGAGACCGGTCGCGAACGCTCCCCTCAGGGTGACGTTGAGTCAGCAGCACCCCTCCGCTGTCGATCAGCTTGAGGCGAAACTCTACGTCCTCGCGGGTGAGCTCTCTCAGTACGGTTTCAGAGCCGACCTGTATAGCAAGATCACGTCCTTCGCGACTACCTTGGCAATAGTTCCGGTGAGCGCGAAGACGGGCGAGGGTATCCCCGACCTGCTACTGGTAACCTTGGGACTGGCTCAGACGTTCCTGAGGGATAAACTGACGCGTACGGAGAACCTGGAGGGCGTTGTATTCGAGGTGGAGGAGGAGGTGGGACTGGGGCCCACGATAAACGTGATAATAAGCGACGGTTCGTTGAGTACCGGAGATCGTATAGCACTCCTCGGACGCAACGGCCCCTTCGTGTCCAAGGTCAGGGCCCTGCTGTTACCTAAACCGTTAGACGAGATGAGGGACCCTCGCGATAAGTTCAGGCATGTGACTAGGGTCAGCGCATCGACCGGTATCAAGGTGGTCGCCGAGGGGTTAGAGGACACGGTCCCCGGCTCGCCGATCTATCTGGTCTCCAGAACAGCCGATGAGCGGGAGGTCCTCAGGCAGATAGAGAGGGACGTGAGCGAGTTCAAGATCTCGACGCAGAAGATGGGCGTGGTCGTAAAGGCTAGCACGCTCGGGTCCCTAGAATCGATAGTCGCCTTCCTCTCGGATAGGGGGGTCCCAATAAGGATCGCCGAGATAGGGGAAGTCACGAAACGCGACGTCGTAGAGGCACACATCGTCAGGGAGAAGGACGAGTTTTTGGGGGCGATAATCGCGTTCGAGGTGGGCGTAGACGACGAGGTCGAGAGGGACGCCCTGAGCAAGGGGGTTCGGATATTCAAGGGCGACGTCATGTTCAGGCTAGTGGAAGACTATCTCGGATGGGTCGAGGAGGAGAGGGGTGAGAGGAGCAGGTTGGAGTTCGAGCGGTTGACCAAGCCCGGGAAGCTGCAGGTCCTCGAGGGTCTGGTCTTCAGGAGGAGCAACCCCGCCATATTCGGTGTCGAGGTGCTTGCTGGAGAGGTCAGATCGAAGTGCACGCTCATCAACGTAAACGGTAAGGTCGTCGGTACCGTCTCTCAGATTCAGGACAGGGGGCAGTCGATAAACGTCGCCTCAACCGGGATGAGGGTGGCTATCTCGATGCGTGAGCCAACCATAGGCCGTCACATACGTGAGGGCGAGACGCTTTACGTCAACGTCCCCGAGAGCGACGCGCGAGCGCTCCTGAAGTCCTTCCTCGACAGGTTGGACCCCCCAAGTCAAGAGGCGCTCAAGGAACTCTTAGAAGTGCAGCGTAAGGTCAACCCAATGTGGGCGATGTAGAACCCCTCAGCGGGTGCCTATCATGAACGAGATCAGTGCAATGAACATCCACATCAGTGCCCTCCTCTTCACCCTGAGCGCGTTGGTACCGTCGTGTCTGCGAAGTATCGCAACCGACTCGTAGACGAACCCAGCGTCAGCGACCGTCACCGTCACTAGGTATTCCACGCCCAGCGAGCCCGTGACGTACGGTAGGGGACTCAGTGCGACAGCGGTCAGGAAGAGCGACGCACCGAGAAGGGCAGCCACGCGGCTCCCATAGAGGGAAGCGACCGTCCTCACGTTCCTCGCCACGTCCCCACCCACATCGGGGATGCCCTTTATGACCTCCCTTCCCATGCTCGCTAAGAACGCCAGCGCTCCCAGTATCTGGACCGAGAAAACCACCTCTCCAGCCCCTACCACGGAACCGAAGATAAAAGGCGCCACCACTGTGACGCTAACGGCGGCGTTCCCTATCAACGAGAGGGGTTTCAACCTGAAGTTATAGACTATCGCGATCAGGTATGCGAGCGAGGCCACTGCGAACGCCGCATACGAGAGTATCAACGCACTAAACAGGCCGACGAATCCAAGGAGGGCCGCTGAGACTATCGCTTCGAGTCTCCTGACCCTACCGGACGGTAAGGGTCTCCATGGAGCGTTCACTCTGTCGACCTCTATGTCGAGCAGATCGTTGACGATCATCGAGGAACTATTCAACGAGAAGGCCGTCGCGAAGAGCAACAAGTTCGTAATGGGGTGGGGGAGGGAACGGGTGCTGACGAAGAAACCCACGACAGTGGCTAGGTACATCAGGGCCCCGTTCGCCGGCCTCATCAGAGAGAGGACGGACCCCAGCTTTGAGAGTACATTCAATCCTTGACCGGAGGAGTCGCGGTACACTGGTAATAGATCACCTCCCCCCTCCTCTCGACGACCGCTAGGACGAACACCTTCCCCTTCGACATGGACAACTTAGTTGCGTTCAAGAGGTTTCCTGTAGTATCGGGCCGGCCCTCGAATAATGGGTGTATGACGTACTTCGCGACGTCCCTCCTCCCTTTCTCATACACCCTATAAGCCAGCTCCCCCCCGAACCCTGGCTTCACGAGGTACCCCCTCTTCCTGAGGTCTCGGTAGACTATGTAGAGGGTCCAGAAGGACGGGAGGGCCTTGACGTATCTATCCATCAGGCTCCCAAAGCTCATCGCGCTCCCGTTCTCGTCTACGACCTTCACCACCCCCTCCTCTAGCAGAAATAGCGTCTCCTGGGCCGAGAGGACTAGCCTGTCGCTCTCGACCTCGCCGTAGCCCCTCTCGTAGAGGGACGTGGCCGTCCTCAACTGGGCCTCGCTAAAACCATCACCGCGCAACCTCACAGTTACCGCGGTTTGCTCGCTGTCCCCACTCATTCTCAGGTTAGAGGGTTGACGGACGACGACATCACTTGGCCTCGCCGAGCAGGACCGCGTTGATCTGTGACGTCTGATCCCCGATCACGTTACCCCTCACGGTCACCCTCTTCCTCAACCCCTCCACGGACCTCCTGTTCCTCCTCTTCTTCGCCTTGGAGGGCGGTCTCCTCCTTGCCCTGAAACCAGTCCCCTTTGTCAACACTATCCTCGCGAGCCGTGGTCCGCCGACGTCCCACCTCATGGGGAACCCGCTGCTATCAGAGCCTCCAGTTATCTCTATGACGCCCTTGGGGAGTTCGAGGGCTGAGGCGTCTATCCTGTCGCCGATTCGTTTCCCCCTAAAGATCATGAACTGTTGAGGGGTTAGCGTGATGCTGCGGGTCTTACCTGTGCTAGGGTCCGAGAGGTTCAATTTAGGACCGCTCTTCTGAGCGCTCGCCATCGTACTATTATCTGTTAGAGCGTTGTATTAAATGTGAGTTCACCTGGTCACCTCGTACGACCTCACGGACTCGTAGAGGCGCCTTGCATGCGGGTCCTTCTTGAAGTGTGACCTTATGGGCGAGATGATCCGGTCAAGCGCGTCAACGACTCCTCTTTTCAAGTCCAGCGGGTGCAGCCTCCCAGCGACGTAGTCTGACTCAAGCTCGGCGTAGCTGCGATATGTCACCTCACCACCGTACTTCGCGGGTCGCTCGATCCTCAGCTCCGGGAGCCTCCTAAGGACGATGTACCTACAATACTCTAGTATGGGGTTGCCCTCCACGACCCTCGGTGGGCAGTAGGCGCCCATGATCTTCTCCTCTATGACCTCCCTCTCGTCGTGGACAAATATGCTGGTCTCGGGTCTGCTCTTGCTCATCTTGGAGCTTATAGCGACGTCTATACTCGTATCCTCATCGAAACCCATGTGATCAGCGGCGCCCTGTAGACCCATCAGCATATGGTGGTGTACCGCAACCGGACGCCACAACCCGATCCTCGGTCCGAGTTCACGCGCTAGGATGTTCGCACGCCTCTGATCCAGCCCTAGTTGACATATGTCACATCCCAGATAGAAGATGTCTGCGACCTGCATCGCGGGATAGATGACCTGTGCGGCGTCCTGGAGCTCGCCCTCCAGCCGTCCCATTATCGGCATCGCGCGCAGGATCCTCTTGAGCGTGGTATTCTTCGCGACCTCTATCACGAGCCTCCAGTACTCCCTGTCCCTCACGCAGTCATCAGACCAGACGATATCGACCCTTCCCATATCGATCCCTGACGCCCTCCAGACCTCTACGAAGTACTCCCCAACGGTCCTGATTTTGTCTAGGTCGCCCCCCATCTTCCTATTGATGTACGCGTGCCAATCGGCGAGGAGGATCTTGAACCTGCAACCGGCCTCGATCATGTCCTGCAACTTGATGGCCCTCAGAATTCCGAAGGGTAGGTGCGCTAAACCGCTCGGTTCGAACCCGTCATAAGCGACCGGCCTCTCCTTCGTCTCTAAGAGAGTCCTCAACTCCTCTACGGTTATGACCTCCTCGGTCGGCTCCCTGAGTATCAACTCCATACGCCGCTCGACGTCCATTTGCCGGTTAACGGTGGCGTACCCTCGAATAATAACTTAAGCTACTCTATCCATCGGAGAATCCGGATGAGAGGGGTTATTCACACACGAGCGCAGTCACTCTCTAAAAAAGATTTATCTCTAATGACAACGAATGTAGAGGTGTGGAGAGCTCTCGTTCTGATGAAATCATCGGTAGGATGATCAGGAGGGTCGAGGAGACCGCGATGTCCAACCCCTCTGGATTCCCCCATTACAGCGACGACTTCGGTAGGTGGGTCACAACACCGGACGGTGACTGGACAGGGGGTTTCTGGGTCGGTCTACTGTCTCTCTCGTACCTCGAGACGGGTCGTGAGGAGTTTCTGAACTGGGCAAAGGAGTGGATGAGAAAGTTGAGACCGCGCATCAGATCAGAGACTGTGTTCAAGTGCTTCCTGTTCTACTACGGCGCGGCCGTCATAGACTTGCTCTTCAACGAGAAAGAGGCAGCAGACCTCGCAGTGGAGGGCGCGAGATCACTACAGGCGCTCTACAACCCATCCGCGGGTGTCATACCGCTTGGGAGGGAGGCCGAGGAGGCCTCATCCGTGGGGCTATCAGAGACTAATATAGACAGCACCGTGGCCGTCGCGCTCCTGTGTTACGCCTCCGAGAAGACCGGCGATCAGAGACTGAGGGAGACGGGAATCAACCACGCCTTGGCAAACGTGAGGTACTGCGTCAGGGGTGACGGCTCTGTGATTCAGTCGGCGTCATTCAACACAGCCAGCGGTGAGCCTATCAGGCGTTACACTCACAAGGGTTACGGTGACAACACTATCTGGGGTCGCGCGCAGGCGTGGGCTATGCTCGGCCTCTCACAGGCCGTTAGGTGGGCACCTGAGAGGGGCGAGTTCATCGAGGCCGCGAGGAGGGTGACAGAGTGGTGGATCAAGAACGTGAGCGGGGACTACGTGGCCTTCTGGGACTTCAACGACCCGCGGATCCCAAACGCCCTCAAGGACACCTCTGCCACCTCAATAGCAGCGGCATCAATGCTCAAGCTCTCGAGGTTACTGAACGAGGAGAGGTACCGGGACCTCGCAGTACGGACTCTGAACTCCCTCTCTAACTACGTGACCCCTGTCGACGGGAGGGACGATAGACCGCCCGGCATGCTAACGAGCGGCTGTTACAACAGGAGGATAGCGCTGGCTACGAACAACGAATTGGTCTGGGGCGACTACTATCTGCTCGAGTCGCTACTGACTCTCAAGGGAACCATTAAACCGTTCATATGAAGGGAGTGCAGCTGTGAGATCGTCGCCAAGTTTAGGTTAATTTAGTGAGATCTGGTTACTGTTCAAGTATGTACAAAGTACTGGTCGCGTTCGATATCGATAGGAGGGCGGTCGAGTACATGGAGAGGAACGGGATATCCGTCGAGGTCAGGTCGGATATCACACAGGAGGAGTTCGACAACGTCTATCACAAATACGACGCGGTCGTGGTAAGAGGTAACATCAAGGTTAGACCCTCAAGGGGAAGGGGTGAACTAGACGTCATAGTGAGGGCAGGTGTAGGACTGGACAACATAGATCTGAAGGGCTTCTCCGAGCTGGGCGTCGAGGTGCTCAACACCCCGGAGGCGTCGACCAACTCCGTGGCCGAGCTGACAATATGTCTCATGATATGTCTAGCTAGGAGACTCCTCCCCGCGAGCTCCTCCCTCAAACAGGGCAAGTGGATGAAGGCGGGCGTCATGGGAGAGGAGTTGAGGGGGAAGACGCTTGGCGTAGTAGGTTGTGGGAGGATCGGCCGAGCCGTCTCTAGACTCGGGTCCTGTCTAGGGATGAAAGTGCTGGTCTACGACGTCGTCAATGTCGACGAGGACTTCCTCAGGAGTATCGGTGCCAGACAGGTCGAGCTGAGGGAACTCCTGAGCCAATCGGATTTCGTCACCGTCCACGTACCACTCGAGGAGTCGACCAGGCACCTTCTGGGAGAGGAGGAGCTGAGGATGATGAAGAGGTCCGCGTACCTCATAAACGTCGCCAGAGGGGGCGTGGTTGATGAGGGGGCCCTGAAGAGGGCGCTGATGGAGGGACGGATAGCTGGGGCCGCGCTAGACGTCTTTGAGAGAGAGCCCCCGGACGACCTCGAACTTCTATCTCTGCCCAATCTGTTGCCAACGCCCCACATCGGAGCACAGACCCAAGATGCACAGACTATAGCCGGCCTTAGGGCAGCTGAGCTCGTGGTCTCCAGTCTCATTAAAGTGTAGTTAGACGTTGAAACTGGTAGACTTTTAGGGTTTTTATAAACGCGTGAGAGTAGATTAGTAGATTTGAGACCACCGCTCTACCTTTACACAGAACCCAAGTTGAGGGATCCGGCCATAATAATAGGGATGGCCGGTTGGCCTGACGCGGGAGGAGTCTCGTCTCAATCGATCTCGTACCTGAAAGAGCTGATCAGCGCGGTCCCATTAGGTGAGATCGACATGTCAGATCACCTAGACCTCACGAGGCACAGACCGATGGTGGTGATCCAGGACGGGATGGTCAAGTCGATAGAGCTACCCAAATTCGAGATACATTACGCCATACAGGCCAACAGAGACGTGATACTGATCTCGGGGTACGAACCGCTAAAGGGGTGGAACGTCTTCGTGAACGGGCTCTTCGGACTCATCAAGACCTTTGGGGCGTCCCTCCTTCTATCCATCGGGGGCCTCGTAGATGCTGTCCCACACACAAGACCGGTGAGGATCTCCTTTCTTACCACATCGGAGACCCTGAGAGACTCTCTCCGGACGCAGGGATTCAGGCCGTCAAACTACGCGGGGCCGGGAAGCATCCACAGTTTCATCATGCAGAAGGCCTCAGAGCTCGGGGTGAAGGCCGTCTCGATATGGGGTCATGTACCGAGCTACCTGACCATGCCCAACCCAAGGATTATCTCGACGATCCTCGAGAAGGTCTCCAAGCTGGTCGGGATAGAGATAGATCTGAGCAGACTATACGTGGAGGCGTCCATCTTCGAGGGCAGGCTGAACGATATAGTGGCGAACGACCCGGAGATGAAGAAGCTGGTGGAGAGGCTGGAGAAGGAGTACGATAACAACTCGGACGAGCCAAGTTACATAAAGTGATCACGGAAGCGACGTATCCCGTTATCCCTATTTTACCGAGAAGGTTTAAAATTGATTTATCATCAGCATCTTGGTGCGCCGAGGAATGGACCTACTGATAATCGGTTGCGGGAGGATGGGAGGCTGGTTCGCCCGTCATCTGAAGGCTCTCGGACATCACGTGACTCTATACGACAAGAACGTGCGCAAGGCCAAAGCACTCTCGGAGAGGATCAGTGTATCGTACACTAGGGATCCTGCGGAGGAGAGACCTGCGGGGGTCGTGATCGCCGTCCC
This sequence comes from Aigarchaeota archaeon, assembly GCA_025059745.1. Classification (GTDB taxonomy): domain Archaea; phylum Thermoproteota; class Nitrososphaeria_A; order Caldarchaeales; family Calditenuaceae; genus JANXDH01. Next base: position 39,954 of record JANXDH010000005.1, read on the forward strand.
AGTCTCGGGCTATCGTGACGTCTTCAAGGAGATATCGGAGTGGAATTTCAGGCCGAGGTGGGTGCTCGAGGTCTCGTCCGTCAAGTCACCTGTCATGGGATTGATAAGGCGCGCGAGGAGGAAGGGGCTCAACGTCATAATGATCCACCCTCTGTTCGGCCCCTCCACAAGAGACCTCAGAGAGACTGTCACAGCCCACGTTGGACCTCGGAGTAGAGGGTACGAGAGACGCCTCATCAGGTCACTCCTCCCCGGGACTAAGATAGTCGAGGTCGATCCTTTACTCCATGACGAGGCCATGTGCTACGGCCTGCTGCTTCCGCACATTCTCGGGTTAGCATACGCGTTAACGCTCAGAGACTCTCCTAGGGTAACGAGGAGATTGATGACGAACAGCATGAGACACGCGATCAATCTTTCCCTGATCTCTGTCTCAGAGTCGCCGGCCTTCTACGATCCCCACGTCTTCTTCCGGAGCTCGTGTAAGAGAGTCTACAGGAACTTCCTCAGGAATTTAACATCCTTGACGGTACTCATCACGAGGGGCGATGTAGAGAAGTCATTGGCGGTCGCTCGTCGAGGACTGGTCAGGTGAGACGCCAGAGTTTCAGCTCGTCTGGATGTTGTGCATGTCTATCAAGTCCCTCCTGAAGAGCCTGAGCCTTCTGGGTATCTCAGCCCTGATGGGGTCTTTGAGAGAGAGGTTCATGGACTTCTTCAACCTCCATATCTCGCTGTTGAACTCCTTGATGTCCTTTGTATATTTCGCGAGGCCCCTGTTCGGCCTCCTCCTCGGGAACCTCTGGAGGTGTATGCTCTCCTCATCGTAGAGGCTGCGCCATATCACATCGGTCATGAAGGGCATTATGGGCGCTAGGAGCAACAGCGAGTTCTTCAGACAGTAATGGAGGGAGAACCACGCAGAGCGCGCCTCGTTTGACTGTGACGTACTCAACGCCCTGGTCTTGGTCATCTCGATGTAGTGGTCAGCGAACGTGTTCCAGAGAAAGTCCCTCAGTCTCGTTGCGGGTACGAAGAAGTCGAGTTTCCTGTAGCCCTCGAGGACACCACTCATCGTCTCTGAGAAGGCATCAATTATCCACGCATCGGTCGAGACCAACCTCACGCGGGTCGGGATCGGGAATTGGGAGACGTACCTGGCGATGTTCCACAGCTTGTTCAGAAACTTGCTCGCGTTGGCGATCCTCGCCTCCGATATCCTGAAGTCGTATCCAAGGCTAGACTCCTGGGCGCACCAGAAACGAAAGGCGTCTCCACCGTATCTCTCTATTATCGGTGATGGGTCGATGACGTTCCCCTTGCTCTTACTCATCTTCTCCCCCCTCTCATCGAGGCCGAGCCCACCTATCCATACGTACCTGAAGGAGGGCTTCGCGGTGATCTGATAGCACCGGAGGATAGTGTAGTAGAGCCAGGTCCTCACTATGTCCTTGCCCTGTGGCCTCAAGGTGACCGGGTACGCGCGTTTGAAGAGGCCCCTACGACCTTCATGATAACCGGATATGAAGAGGGGTGAGACGCTGGAGTCCATCCAGGTGTCGAAGGTCCTCTGTTCTCCCTCGAACTCCGTAGACCCACAGCCGGGACACCTCTCTATCGGAGGTCCCTCGTCCCACGGCCTGTAGTAGCGCCCCTTCGGGGGAACGATCACTCTCCCGCAGACCTTACAGTACCATAGGGGGATCTCGGTCGCGTAGTAGCGCCTTCTCGAGATAGGCCAGTCTATCTTCAAGGAGTTGATCCAGTCTATCAGCAGCTGTCTGTGGTGATCCGGGAAAAACTTCATTTTCCTCGCGATCCTTAGCAGGTCTCCCTTGAACTTGGTCTGGACGAGATAGTACTCCCTCATCGGAATTATCTCGATCGGGGTGTTTGACCGCTCACAGACCGGCACGGAGTGGTTTATCCTCTCGATCTTCTCGATCTTGCCCATCTCACTCAGCGACTTGATCAAGGCCCTCCTAGCCTCCTTAACCGTCAGCCCCTTCAAAGGCCCCGCGGCCTCGGTCATCCGACCCGTCTGATCGATGGCTATGAGTTCCTCGAGGCCTAGCTCGCGGAAGAGTTGCACGTCGGTGTGGTCTCCGTAGCTGCAGACCATCATCAATCCGGTTCCGAAGTCCTTCTTCGCGTAGGCACTCGGCAGGATGGGAACAACTTGCCCATATATCGGTACCTCGGCCATCTTGTTCTCGAGCCTGTGTGCGTATCTGGGGTCGTCCGGATTGAATATGACCGCCTTACAAGAGCATAGGAGCTCTGGCCTGGTAGTCGCGATCACTACCTCCCCATCTGAGCCGTGGATGTTGAACCTGATGTAAACGAGATCACCCTGAACCTCCTGATAAGACACCTCGGCGTCCGCTATCGTGGTCTTGCAGTCCCAGCAGTAATTATTCGGGCGCGTCGACTCGTAGATTAAACCTCTCTTAAAGAGGTCTATGAAAGTCGACTGGGTTAGGGCCCTGTACTTCGGTGAATCCGTTCTGTAGTAATTCGCGAAGTCACAGGACATCCCGATCCGCCGCATTATCCCCAACATCTCCGACTCTAGTTCATCGAGCACCTTCGAACACAGATCGATGAACGACCTCCTGTCCATGCTCGCGAAGTTCACGTTGAGCGTCCTCTCGACGTACCTCTCGACAGGTATGCCGTTCCTGTCTATCCCTATGGGGAAGTGCACGTTATAACCTGACATCCTGGCGTACCTAGCTATCATGTCTATCTGCGCGTACTGGGCTACGGCACCTATGTGCCAAGGTCTACCTGAGGGGTACGGGGGAGGCGTGTCTATCGAGAAGATCTTGCCCTTTGACGCCTTTCTCTCGTAGAGGTTCTCCCACCATTTCAGGACATCCAACTCCATCCTGGGGTCCCAGTTCTTCTCCTTCAGCTTGATCTCCAGAGATCTCTCCATAATCGGGCCTTGGGATTGATCTCGTGGCGCCCTTATTTAGTTTTGACCCGAGCGTCTCTTGAAGAGCTCTTCGATCGACCGGTAACCCATCCTGAACCTCCGCGTCCTCCTCAACGAGTTCCTAAACTCTTCATCGAGCTTGACGTTTGGTCCGAGCCTCCTCCTCAAGTACCCTAATAGCTCTTCTCCTTGTCTGTCCAGATCTAAGAGCACTATCACTTCTACTCTCTCATAGGACTCGACCCTCGACATCAGCTCATAGAGCGTCAAGACCTGACCCCTGAACCCGCGCGACGTCACGCGTTCTCTATCCTTCTCGCCCTCGACGAGCAGCAGGGCTGGGCTGGTCTCGACCCTCTCGTTGAGTTTGCGTACTATTTCATCGATCTCCTCATCATCGCTCATATGCATTTTTTGATTAGAAAGTGAAGGTTCGAGTATATAGAATTAGCAAATTTTGCAACAGAAGGACCGCTTGGGAGTTGATGGGTATATACACTCATTATAATGCTCGTATATACCAAGGTTTTAATGAGTTTCACATTCTACTAAGTCTCGAGGTGAATAGAATGAAGGTCGTAACAGTTCATTTACCGGAAGCCTACATAGACGCGATAGACGAGCTGGTCAAGAGGAGGCTATATCCGAACAGGGCGGAGGCCATAAGGATGGCTGTCAGGGACTTTATACGTGAGGAGGCCAGATCGATCGAGTGATCACCATGGACGATTTCGCTGATCACAGGATGGAGGACGTAATCGTCAAGATCGTCGGGTTAGGGGGCGCCGGATGTAACACGATCAACAGGCTCTTCGCCTCGGGGATTCAGAGCGCCCTCACGATAGCCGCGAACACCGACAAGCAACACCTCGACACGATCAAGGCCCATCACAAGGTCCTCCTTGGCAAGTCCGTGACGAGGCAGAAGGGAACGGGGGGTAACCCTGAGATAGGCAGGAGAGCTACAGAAGAGTCGTTGGACGAGATAACCCAACTCCTCTCAGGCGCCGACATAGTCTTCATATCGGCCGGCCTCGGTGGGGGGACCGGTACCGGTGCAGCACCAGTAGTGGCGAAGGTCGCGCGCGACTTAGGAGCTATAGTAGTGGGTGTGGCGACGTTACCGTTCAGGTTCGAGGGCTCGATACGGAGGAAGGTAGCCCTGAGGGGTCTCGAGGAGCTGCAGAACTCTGCACACACTGTAGTAGTGGTAGACAACAACAGGCTACTGGATCTCTATCCGCAGTACAGCCTAAACACCGCCTTCTCTTTGGCTGACGAGGTGATAAAGGACATGGTGCTGAGCATCACAGAGTCTATAGTGAGACCTAGCCTCATTAACATCGACTACGAGGACTTCAAGACCATCGCTGCGCACGGCAAGTTGGCATCACTCGGCATAGGGAGGAGCAGCTCACCCAACAGGGCGGAGGAGGCCACGTTCAACGCCCTCCAATCACCTCTCGTTGACGGGTACTATGAGAAGATAGCGTCCGCGATAGTCCACGTGACCGGTGGCGAGGACATGAAGCTGAAGGAGGCCTCGAGGCCTGCTGAGATCATCTCAGAGCTGATGGGAGAGGAGGGGCTGATAATATGGGGCGCCAGGGTGGACAGCTACATAGCTCCCTCTCTACAGGTGGCCTTGGTACTCACCGGGATCTCGTCGGGGTCATTGATGGACCAGAACGGATCCAGACACGCCCAAGCTACCACACCTTACGAGTCTATGATAAGTGAGGGAAATCACGTCACCGAACTCCCCGCGACCCAGAATCAACCCGAACTCGGACCACTCACCCAGGTCGACGCGTCGATAGACGACGAATTGGAGAGGATCATGGAGGAGCTCGGAATCAAGAGGCCTAAGGTAAGCAGCGTAGTCTGATAACCCACCTAAGTCTTAGTCATCCACCTTATTTTCTCTTTTATCTCTTCTTCACCGATCTTCCTGAATAGTATCTCGGGCTTGCCTATATTGTGCCCCGGTGGAATCTGGGCCCTGTACTCGTCCCACCTCGCGGGTCTCTCGTCCACGTTCAACATCCTCCTGACCCTTGCAGAGGTAAAAGGCAGGTAGGGGTATGAGATGACTGAGAGCGCGTGTACTACCTGGATCAGTACGTACAGCACCGTCTTGTAGTCGCTCTCCCCCTCCCACGGCCTCGCCTCGCTGAGGTACCTGTTCCCCTCTTGGGCGAGGTTCAGGACGTGTAGGAATCCCGCGCGTATCTCGGAGTTCTCTACCGATTCAGCCACCCTCTCACCACAGCTCAGTGCATAGCTCAGCGTCCTATCGGCCTGCGAGTCCATCTTACCGGGCTTCGGAACGACGCCGCCGCACCTGCTGACCACCAAGCTCATCACCCTGTTGATGAAGTTACCATACGTCGCGATCAGCACGTTGTTCACCTTCTCCCTGAAGTCCTCCCAATCGAAGTCGGTGTCCTTAGTCTCAGGGGCGATCATTATCGCATAGAACCTTATGACGTCGGGGTCGTATTGTTTTAGAAGATCGTGGAGCCAGACTACCCACCCCTTGCTAGTGGAGATCTTCCTCCCCATCAGTCCGACGAACTCACTCACCACGACGTTGTGAGGTAACGTGTAGTCGCCGTGAGCGATCAGTATCGCCGGGAACAGTATGGTGTGGAAGAAGAGGTTGTCCTTGCCTAGAAAGCAGTAGATCTTGGTGTTCGGGTCGGTCCAGTACTCTAGGTACATTCTGGGGTTACCTAGGTTAATTGAGAGCTCCTTCGTGGCTGAGATGTAACCCAAGAGGTTCTCGACCCAGTTGTAGAGCACCTGGCCCTCTGAACCCGGGAAGGGCGCCGGAGGTCCCCAATCGTACTCCCTCGTGATGTCCTTGTCCCTCAGCCCCTCTTCCTCTAACCAAGAGACCGTCTTGTTGTATGCGGCCTTCCTCCAATACACCTTAGGCCTCACGTAGTCTAGGACTCGCTCGGTGAGCGCAGATAACTTGAGGAAGAAGTGGACTGACTCTTTGAGCACGGGCTTGGAGCCACACAGGCTACACCTAGGCTCCTTCAACTCGTAGGCCTCGTAGAATGACCCACAGGCCTCACAGACCTCGCCGTACTGATCGAGCGCGCCACATTTGGGACAGGTGCCTATCACGAACCTATCCGGTAGCGATTTCTCGTCTTTTGGGCAGTACAATTGTAGGACCTTCTTAGGGTAGACGAAACCCTTCTCCCAGAGTCGCCTGTAGAACTCCTCACAGACCTTATAGTGTATTGGTGAGGAAGTACGAGAGAAAATATCAAAGCTTATTCCCAACTGATCGAAGACGGACCTCTGAAGTGGATAGTAAGTGTCGCATAACTCCTTCGGCCCCATCCCCCTCCTCATCGCCTCGAGGACGATGCTGGTTGCGTTCTCGTCTGTGCCCGAGACGAAGACCGTTTCGTGACCCCGTAGACGCATGTACCTCGCCATCACATCTGCAGGTAGGTAGACCCCTGCAAGGTGGCCGAAGTGTCGAGGCGCGTATGAGTACGGGAGCGCCGCGGTCACGAGTACCTTTAGTCTCTCCACCACAACTCCTTTCCTCTAGCTCATAGATTAATTTAAAGAAGAGGGGACCGAAAGTAAAGGACCAGGCAAAGGTTAATACCCCGGCGCGTTCAATAAAGGCGTATTGATAGACTGGTCCGAGATAATCTCTAAGATTGAGCAGGTCGGGATAGTGGGCAGCCCATCAGGAGACAACACAGCCTCCTGCATCCTACACGATGGAATGGAGAAGGTACTGAGGGACGAGGCGCTCGTCCTGATAGACAACAGGAACGGCAACAAGATACTCGCAGTCTGTAGGAAGGGTCAGGGGTTCAACGAAGCCCTCAGGTACAGCTACTATTCACCAGGCATAGCATACGCTAAGACGGGTAGGTGGCCCAGCTCTGCCAAGGAGTTCTTCGTCTACACCCTGATAGTCATAGGCGACATAACCGATGGTGTCGTAAGACAGAACACCTTGATTATAGCACCTGGTTCACCTGTCTACAGGTTCAACGAAGAGGTCAATCCGGTGAGGTTCTTGAGCGATAAAGGGGTGAAGATAGGTTACTACGCCACCGGTTTCAAGACGTGGAAGGTACCGCTCAACCACGAGTACATCTCGCACCACATAGGTGTCTTCGGGATCACGGGGTCCGGGAAGTCTTACCTCTGTAGGTATGAGCTGATACCTCTCCTGAGGAAGGTGGGCTACGACGTATTGATATTCGATTGGAAGGGCGACGATTTCGCGCGCTTTTACAAGAGCGTTATCAGCATCAAGGACATCAAGCTTGATGAGAGCACTGTTTATAGGTTGATGATTAAAAAGTTCGAGAACTTCGGTCAGAAGTACGAATCGTCCCTCCCAGCGCACATATTCCTCCAGGAGATTATCAAATCGAATGAATGGAAGCGTGCGACGGCCTCGGATACGAAGAGGAAATTACTCGAGATGATGAAGGAGAGGGGCGAGAAATTGACAAGATCAGACACCAAAGCGAAGTTTGAACAGTGCCTCAATTACGTTGAGTACGTGCCCGACGAAGAGTTCAACATCTTCTTGGGGACCAGACCGGTCAGCGAGTTGATCGATGGTATGCTAAGAGAGGAACACGTGGTGGTGGTAGACCAGAGCTTCGGACGGACGGACGAGAAGCTGAGCGTATTCCTGTCGTTCACAAGATATCTGGAGAAACAGATGGAAGAGAAGAAGACCCTGAACATCGCGGTCGTAGTAGATGAGGCGCCCCAGTACTGTCCCCACAACCCAAGGGGGATAGAGGAGGATACGACCGAGATGATAAGCCGTCTGGCGGCACTAGGTAGGGCCCGCCACCTCTCCCTCGTACTGATAGCACAGGGGATGGCTGGAGAGATAGGCATAAACGCCTCGGTGAGGAGGAACCTAAACACGCTCTTTATAGGTCGCATCCACCCACTCGACGTACAGGAGGCCGAGAGGTTCTTCGCCAACAGCTCCATCTCATCGGATGACCTGCTCAGGCTACCCGACGGTCACTTCTACATGGTAGGGAAGATGAACCCCTCACCCGTCCCTATCCTCATAACTTTTGAAATTCAGAAGGGTGAAGAGGTTGGAAGTAGCTAGCGAGGAGATACCGGCCCTACAGAAGATCCCGAAGGATCTACAGCTGAGATTTTATTCGTTGATCGAGGACGAGGTCAATAAGCTCATCAAAAATTTTGAGACAAACAGGGAGCTGATCTACGGTGCGATCAGGGACGAGGTGAGGAGAGGGATACGGAGGGTCGAGGACCTGCCCGATTGGAGTGACATGAAGATAGCGTTCGTGGACGGGTCGGACACGCCCGTGATAGACGAGCGGATAGGTCTGAACTACGGTCTCTACGCGGTGATATGCAAGCTCTTCAAGGGTTATGACCCCGTGGAGGGAGCGGAGTGGTACCTCGGCGGCAAACTTGGTGACGCACCCAGTGAGTCGGCGGCGGAGTTCAAGCTCGCATTGGACTTGGTGACGACATATTACGAGAGGTACGTTGCCGTCCAGACGCTCATGTCTTACGACCCCGACCTGATCATCATAGACGGGAGTTTCTTCGGTTACAGGTACCTGTCGAGCGGCGTTGTGCGGAAGAAATTCATGTGGGTCGATCAGCAGAGCGGCGAAATGTTCAAGACCTTTGGGGACCTGCTACATAGGATAACGGACCTCACGGAGGAATTGATCAACTCAGGGAAGGCCGTGGCCATAGTGAAGCGTGTCATCACTAACTCCATATGCGGGTACCTCAAGTACAAGTACGGTGACGACTTCGATCTCAGGATGTCTGATAGGCTACTGCTTAACCTGGTGATGGACGATAACGAGCTGTTCGACTTCAATAAGTTCATCGAGAACGGGGTCTGGTACGGTTACTTCTCAAACTACGGGGGGAGGGTAGACGACCGAGACGGATCAGGAAAATCGAGGGAGAGGGCACTCAAAGAAGCCATCAGGCTGTACGAGAACACGATAAAGATCAATCTGGCCTTGAGAGACCGGGACCAGATTAAGCGCGTAAGTGGCTTGGTGACCGGTCTCGAGAGGTATTTCCTCAAGACCACCCGTGACCAACTCCCCGTCTGCTTGGAGTTCCCGAGGGGTATAGACGAGAGGCTACTAGGGTCTACCATCAGATACATGTTCGAGACGGTCAATCACTCGACCGGGTTTCCCATATGCTTCGACCTTATCGATAACCTCGTATCTCTACCGAGAGGGCTGACGAGGGAGTTCATAGACGAGATAGAGGCCAGGCTCCTCAGCATGGGGATAGACAAGCTATATCTGCTCTCGGTGTTCGGGAAGGTCAACCCCCAGAAGGAGTTTGAGGGCTAAACCCCTCGAGGTGCCCCAAGTTCGGCAACCTCTCCCCGATTAATCTATCCAAGTACCTCACGAAGTGACCTACTTCGACGCCCTCATGAAGCTTACCGGACGCATCCCTAACAGTTATGACGCCTTTAGTGACCTCCTTCTCGCCTATCACAACGGTGAAGGGTACCCTGTCGCTGTGCGACGCCCTCACCCTCTTACCGAGCGACCCCTCTACGTCCAATGATACCCTGAACCTCGAGAGCCTAGATGCGACCTCCTTGGCGTAGATGAGGTGAGCCTCTGTAACCGGTAGGACCCTGACCTGCTCGGCCGATAACCAGACAGGCAACCGTCCGTTGTAGTGCTCCAGCAGAATGGCCGTGAACCGCTCGAGGCTCCCGAGTATGGCCCTGTGTATCAGTACAGGCCTCTTGATCGATCCGTCAGAGTCCACGTACTCAAGCCCCAGGCGCTCTGGCAGGAAGAAATCCAGTTGTATTGTCGAACACTGCCAGTACCTCCCGAGGGAGTCCCTGACCTCCACGTCTATCTTGGGACCGTAGAACGCGCCCTCCCCCTCCTTTACGGTGTACCTGATTCCAGATGAGTCGAGTGCTGACCGCAGGCTCTCCGTCGCGCCCTCCCAGGTCTTGAGGTCCCCTATGTACCTCTCAGGTCTCGTCGATAGTCCTACTCTAATATCGGTCCTGAGGATCGAGTCCATCACTCGTTTAATCGCATCGAGTATCTTCAGTACCACTCCCTCGATCTGATCGGGCCTCAAAAAGACGTGACCGTCATCTTGGGTGATCGCCCGGACCCTCAGTAGACCAGTCAGCTCGCCCGACTGCTCGTTCCTGTAGACGGTTCCAAACTCAGAGTAGGCTATCGGTAGGTCTCTGTAGCTCCGAGGCTTGCTGGCGTAGATGAGCGCGTGTGCGGGGCAGTTCATCGGTTTGAGGACGAACTCCTCATCGTCCACGTTGATCACGAACATCCTCTCCCTGTAGGCCTCGTAGTGGCCCGTGAGGTGCCACACCTCAGACCTCAGTAGATGCGGCGTCCAGACCTCCTCGAATCCGAGCTCCCTGTTTATCTCTCTGATGTACTCGATCAACTCGTTCCTCACGATGAAGCCCCTCGGTGGGATTAACGGTAGACCCGAACCAGAGACCTCGCTTATCTGGAAGATATCTAGCTCCCTTCCGAGCCTCAGATGTGTTGGTGCGTCCGTGATATGGCCGCTCTTGGCTAGAGGGATCTGTCTGTCGACCTTTTTCAAGGTTACCTGTGACTCTGTGTCACGTACAGTCCACTCCCTATACTGCTCAGCCAGGGGGTGGGCCTTTATCGAGAGCCTGAACCTCTTCGTCCACCCAAAGGGCGCGCTGACGACCTCCACGTTCAGTTCTCGCGCCCTCTCAACCAACTTCTTGAGCACCGCCATTGCGGTGGAGGGGTCTGCCAATCTGTTACTCAGGTGAGCATACGGGTAGACGACCAGCCTACTCACACCGAGGTTGGAGACCACCTCTTTCAGGTCCCTGATGACGTCCGAGATCATAGTCTCGTGATCACCAGACTCAACACAGGTGAACAGGACTACGGCGTCCTCCACGAGGACCTTCGTCGGTGAATCGACCCTCTCAAATACTCTCCCCTCGGGTCTGACAGGCTCGAACTCGATGTAGTCAACGTGGAGCTGGAGCGCCTTCAACCTCCACGCATTTCATCTGAGAGGGAAAATATAATTATGAAAGCGGTCCTCAAGGAGTGCCTGATGAGCACCAAGAGGTCACTGGAACGAGAGCTACTGGAGAGGGCCTTCGGCTGGCTGATCAAGGTGCTGGCGTCTAGGGACGTGAACCCATTTTACCTGACGTACGGTGGCCTGGTCCTCGCGGTGTTCGCATCGTTACTCTACACAATATCCCGAGGTGACTCTCTCCTCGTGGCGCTAGGGGGGGTGGCCCTGATGGCCTCAGGTCTCTTCGACGCGGTGGACGGTGCGATAGCGAGGAGGACGGGCAGGGAGTCTCCTTTCGGGTCGTTCGTGGACTCGTTATCTGACAGGGCCGCAGACGTGATAGTCACAGTGGGCATATGGTACTCGGGGACCGTGGATACCCTCCTCGCCATACTGACGCTGACCGCCTCCTTACTCGTGAGCTACATCAGGGCCAAGGCCGAGTCCTTGGGCGTGAGGATGGAGGGCATCGGTATAGTTGAGCGCGGTGAGAGGATAATTCTATTAGCTCTGGGTAGCCTCCTCTACTGGGTTCACGGCTACGTCATCCAAGTCGTCTTCCTGATAATCCTTATAACTAGTTGCGTAACGATCGCGCAGCGTTGCTTATTCGCGTACAGGTCTCTATCAGGGAGGGCCCGTTAAAGTTTATTACAGGACGGATCGGTAGGTAGTTAGGCTTGCACCTCTTCGGTAAGTGGTCGTTTGATGGCGTGGTGATCTCTGATCAGGGTCTACAGAGGTACATCTGTCTTAGACCCACACCCGTCCCTCACTCGAGCGGGAGGCATGAGCACAGGAGGTTCGGGAAGGCCGAGGTGAACGTGGTCGAGAGATTGGCGAACAACCTCATGAAGCCCGGCAGGAACGGTGGCAAGAAGACCAAGGCGATAGCGTCTGTGAAGAACGCATTCCAGATCATCCACCTAAGAACGTCCGAGAACCCGATACAGGTACTGATAAGGGCCATAGAGAACAGCGCTCCGCGGGAGGACGTCACCAAACTCACCTACGGCGGCATCACTTATTTCAAGGCGGTTGACATCTCTCCGCAGAGGAGACTCGACCTCTCGTTGAGGTGGATAACGGAGGCAGCTAGAGTTAACTCGTTCAGGTCAGCCAAGACGCTGGACGAGGCCTTGGCAGACGAGATAATAGCGGCCGCTAACAACGACCTCAAGAGTTACGCCATAAAGAAGAAGATGGATCAGGAGAGGGTCGCGCTCGCGTCCAGATAGACTTATTTTAAGAATACCTTAAAATATACGGGATTAGTGGGATTTGGAGACAGGACATGCCAGAGAAGCCTCACCTGAACCTAATCATAATAGGACACGTGGACCACGGGAAGTCGACGACGATAGGCCACTTCCTGGTCTTGAACGGGAGCGTAGACGAGAGACAGCTCAAGCAGATCGAGGAGGAGGCGAAGAGGCTGGGGAAGGAGACCTTCATCTACGCGTACATAATGGACTCCATCAAGGAGGAGAGGGAGAGGGGGCTGACCATTCAGCTCAGCTTTCAGAAGTTTGAGACAAAGAAGTACTACTTCACCATCATAGACGCCCCGGGTCACAGGGACTTCGTGAAGAACATGATCACGGGCGCCTCGCAGGCGGACGCTGCAATACTGGTTGTCTCAGCCAAGAAAGGCGAGTACGAGACCGGGATAGGCCCGGGAGGTCAGAGCAGGGAACACCTCTTCTTGGCCTACATGCTTGGCATCAGGCAGATAATAGTAGCCATAAACAAGATGGACGACCCGACTGTGAACTGGTCGAAAGAGCGGTACGACGAGATCAAGCAGGGGATAAGCGACTTCATGAAGAGGATAGGCATCGACCCAACAAAGGTCACCTTCATCCCCATCTCGGGGTGGCTGGGCGACAATCTGGTATCGCTGAGTCAGAAGATGCCTTGGTACAAGGGTCCAACGTTACTTGAGGCCTTGGATACGTTCCAAGAGCCTTCGAAACCCCTCGATAAACCGCTGAGGCTTCCCATACAGGCGGTCTACACCATAAAGGGTATAGGTACGGTCCCAGTCGGGAGGGTTGAGACGGGGATCCTGAAACCCGGTGACCAGATCGTCATAATGCCTGGTAACGTGAGGGCTGAGGTCAAGAGCATCGAGATGCATCACGCTCCCTTACAGCAGGCCGTCCCGGGCGACAACATAGGTTTCAACCTTAAGGGCGTCGACAAGGCTCAACTCCAGAGGGGCATGGTGGTAAGCCACACGGACAACCCGTGCAAAGTTTCGTCTGAGTTCAGGGCTCAGATCATAGTCATCAACCACCCCACTGCCATAGCGGTCGGGTACACACCCGTCATGCATATACACACCGCTCAAGTCGCGGTGAAGTTCGTGGCTCTCGAGGCGAAACTGGACCCGAGGACCGGTCAGGTGGTGGAGAAGAACCCACAGTTCCTGAAGACGGGGGACGCCGCGGTAGTTCTTCTCCAGCCGTTGAAGCCCACCGCGCTAGAAGCCTACAGCGATTTCCCGCAGCTCGGTAGGTTCGCGATAAGGGACATGGGTCAGACGATAGCGGCGGGCGTAATCAAGGAGATCACCAAGGTCTCATCGTGAGGAGTTACTCCGTTCTAACCTTCATCTCAACGGATACCTCCTCCGGTATATTTATCCGCATGATACTCCTGATCACCCTGGGATCGTTTATGCTCAGATCGATCAGTCTCCTGTGAACCCTCAGCTCCCACCTCCTCCATGTCTTGGTACCCTCACCACATGGGCTCTTCCTCACCTGGAGCGTCAAGTCTCTCCGAGGCAGTGGTATGGGACCAGAGATCTTTATGCCAGCCTTGCCAGCGATGTCCGTTATCTCGCGGCAGATGGCCTCCAACCGCTCGAGGTTAGTCGAGGTCAGTTTTATCCTAACGACCTGCGGCATTCTACTGGTAGAGCTAGTCCCTCTTATATTACTCTTAAACTAACTAGAGGCTGAATACCATGTACTGGACCGTTATGGAGATATATATGAACGAGAAGGTTATGAGGGCCGCGACGTACCAAGGAACCCTCCTGACGTAAGAGAAACATGCGGTCATGACAAAGAACGAGATCAGCTGGGAGACGATCAGCGTGATACTTGGCACGATCGAGGTAGGTATCGCCGTCTGGTTGTTGAAGAGTCCGGTCCCTAGGATGCGGTCCAAGAAGACGACCCCGGGGTACAGTGCCATGGGCGATATACCTATCATGATGCCAGCAAGCAGCTTGTGACCGGAACCATCGGAGATTACCACGTTAAGGAGCTCCCTCAACACTGACCTGTTAGTCTCGGTCTTCTCCTCCATGATCCTGCTCCTGAGAGCCGAGTAGGCAAATGCGGTCACGCTCATGTAGAGGTAGGCCGCGACGATGGTGATGGCGGTCGTGCTCAAATAATCCGGTATGCTGAAATCGGCACCCCTGTGATAGACGTGTAGCAGGATGAGGGAGGTCTTCGCGTTTATCATGAGCCCCGCGAGTAACGCCTGCAGTACAATCCCCGCGATCAGCCCCACCTTCGCGCGGTCCAAGATCGGGCCTATCAGCCATATGGGGGAGAAGATCGAGTAGATGACGTTCACGGTCCTTGACTGCGGTACCCTCAGTTCGCTCATAGATACGTCACCCTTCTCCTTCAGTAACTTGTATATCCTTACGCCCTCATCCGTCAGTACATAGGACCTGCTCTGGTCCTGTCGCACCAGCCTCTCCAGCTGTCTTAGATTGTAATAGAGGCTTCCCGTGCTTATGTCGAGCTGATCCCTCAGCGTGGTGGCACTTATCTTCCCCGCGTCCCCCACCGCTACTACGATGTTACGGCGTACCTTGTGTCTGAGCAACCAGATCAGCTCCTCGATGTCCTCGGTAGATCCCTCGGCCATTCAGCCCTTCTGGGATTCCTCTCGCTATCTATCACATATATACTTAATGTACACAAGAGGTCTCGCACTAGCGCGGATCAATGAACTCAGCGGCTCAGGCAAATGCCTTCCGATCACTCCTCACGGTAACTCTGAGTCCTCATTGCCGCCATAAGCAACCACTGTAACCTTGAATATTTATCTATCTGGGAAGTGTTCCGGTTCGTTAAATAGAGGCACGAGCGGATTTTAGGTCGATGTCTCCACTCGAAGGGTTGAGGTACGGGACGAGAGTCGTTCTGGTCACCGAGGGAGGCAAACGCTACCGTTTCACGCTCCGTGAGGGTGCGAGGATACACACCTCGGAGGGTTACTTCGAGTGCGACGATATAGTCAGAGGGGGCAGCGGCGCTTTGGTCACCAGCAACACCGGGAGGAGGGCTGTGGCTTTCGAGCCCCTGTTCGTGGATCGGCTCCTCTTCGTGCCCCGGAGGACGCAGATAGTGTACCCCAAGGACCTTGGTTTCATACTGGTAACGTCCTCGATCTCCGACGGTTCTAAGGTCATCGAGGCCGGGACCGGGAGCGGCGTTCTGGCACTCGCATTGGCAAACTACGTCAGACCCACCGGTCACGTGTACAGTTACGACCTGACGGACGAGAACTTCGAGAACGTGATGACCCAGGCAAGAGCATTGAATCTACAGGAGGTGATAACCTTGAAGGTGGGAGACGTGACGGAGAAGGTCGACGAGACCGATGCGGACGCTTTCATCCTTGACATACCAGAACCGTGGAGGGCCGTCAAGACGGTCAAGGCTGCACTCAAGCCCGGCGCTGTGTTCATCGCGGTCGTGCCCACTGTGAACCAGCTAGAGAGGACTCTGGAGGCTCTGAGGAGTGAGGGCTTCATGGACTACGTATCCGGGGAGCTGTACTTCAGGTCCTGGAGGGTCAGAGAGGGAATGACCAGACCCCACCACCTCATGCGATCTCACACGGTCTATCTGATCGTATCAAGGAAGACTCTGTGCGAGGACCTATCCTCCTGGAGGATCGAGCTGCCCGACGGGTACAGCTAACTAGTGACCCCGAGAAGCTCTTCTATGTGTTTGTTCAGCTGTCTCGCCGCGTCGTCAACGTGCTGAAAAGGATAACTCTCCTTATACCTGAAGTTCAAGGAGAGGAAGTAGCATGAGGAGGCGTTCGATGCGGAGATCGCGAACTCCTTCGCTATCCTCTGGTGCTCCTCTATCTCCTCCGGCACGTCACCTCCCCTATCTCTCAGGCCGAGCGCCGCGTCCTTGTTGCGCCTCGCTAATATGTCGGAGGGATCGAATTCCATGAAGACTATGCTGTCAGGCTCAATCCTCCGTGCCACATCTATCGGTAGCCCGGGATAGTAACCGTAGGGCGTCTTTATGACCGCGTGCGTATCGACTATCACGACACCCCCCATTCTGGCTATATTCTCCGCCGCGTTAAGCTGTATTTTCCTGTAATCCGGTAATTTCAGCCTGACCCTCATCTGATCGCGGTCGTCTATGTTGAAGATTGTCTTCGCGGTCTCAAACATCATGTCACCGAAGTTCACTACCCTCAGATCGCTCCTCTCCTGCGCCAACCTCCTCAATATCGTGGTCTTCCCGGCACCTGGAATAGCTAGCACCACGACCTTTACCATAGGTTACAGTTTTTGAGGATAAAGGATAGTAAATATACTTGTCGAGGGCTTCGTTGAGCTCAGAAGACCAGCTCTAACTGTCGCTCCAGTCTCTGGCGCTGAGCGAGGTACTCGTCCTGCTTCAACTCACCGATCTTGAAGCGTAGTTCAAGCTTCGCTATCTCGTGCTTTATCTTCTTGTGCATCTCCCTCATCACGTCCGTGGCCTTTAGGAGGTTCTCCAAGTCGCTGACGATCTTGGACGTCAATTGCTGAGATATCCCGAGCTGTGGGCCCTTGGACTTGACGTCTTCCATCAGTCTCTTCAGGTTCTCGGTGAAGTCCGCGATATCGGCCAGTCTTATCTCGACTGGGTTCTGCAGTATACCGATCTTAGGCCTTAACTTAGTGATCTCTCTGTCGAGCTCTATCTTCTGTCTGATATACTCGCGGTCTCCGACCTCTCCGACCTCGTGCCTCACCTTTAGGTTCTCGACCTTCTCGGTCAGCTCTCTCAATCTCTGTTCGTACCTCTGGAGGAGCTCGAGGCGCCTCTCGTTGATGTTGTTCAGCCTCGTGCTGTACTCCTCGTATATCTCCACGAAGACGTCGGAGGACGCCTCCTTCTCAAGCAGCAGGTTTATGAGTTTCAGAGACCAGTTGTACAGCTTGGAGAGCTGCTCTATCAGCTTCCTCTCCTCGGTCACGTCCTCGGCAAGCTGCTGCTCGACAGGTTGTGCGGCTGGTTGCTGTACGCTAGGTCCTGGAGGCTGCGTCACGGTTGGCGATAAGACCTCAGGCTCCACCTTCGGCTCAGTCACTCTCTCGACCACCTCCACCTGTAAATCCTTCCCACAGTTCATGCAGTACTTCCCGCGCACCGTCAGTTTCTTGCAGTGGGGACATACGACTCGATCTATCAACGTCACAAGCCATCACGTCTTACCTGAACTGAAAGAAGTCAAGCTATAAACTTTATAAAGCTTATCTCATGACATAATACGAATAGATTGGTCGACGTATTAGCATTGTAAACCCTATATAATCCCTCCAGAAACTTAGTAAAAGTTAAGTGTTGAGCGAGTTATCTACGGCGCCAATACACAGGATACTGAGAAAGGCCGGTGCCGAGAGGGTCAGCGAGGAGGCCGCGGAGGAGCTAAAGCGCGTCCTAGAGGAGGTCGGCATGCGGATAGCCGAGCAATCCGTCCTGTTGGCCTATCACGCTGGAAGAAGAACTGTGAAGAAACAGGACGTGGAGAGGGCTTCACAGATAGTACTCCGTTCCTCTCTGAGCCCCGTCGTTAAGTAGGTTTATATTTAGCTTGAGGCGGGAATAATCCGGTGATATAAGTTATGACCCTTGCAGGACAACCAATCCTAATCCTCAAGGAGGGGACGACCAGGACGCGCGGGAGAACTGCTCAGAAAAACAACATAGCCGCTGCCAAGATAATCGCCGAGATGATCAAGACGACCCTTGGTCCAAAGGGCATGGACAAGATCTTGGTGGACTCCATCGGTGACGTGGTGGTGACGAACGACGGGGCGACCATCATGGAGAAGATGGACGTGGAGCACCCTGCGGCCAAGATGATCGTGGAGGTGGCCAAGACCCAGGACCACATAGTGGGTGACGGTACCACCACCGCTGTAGTCTTGGTGGGAGAACTGCTTAAGAAGGCCGAGGAACTCATAGAGCAGAAGATACACCCGAGCACCGTGATATCTGGGTACAAGAGAGCACTCGACCTCGCCTTCAATAGATTGAACGAGGTTGCGATGAAGGTGCAACTGAGTGATAGGGATACGCTACGCAATATAGTGAAGACGTGCCTCTCGAGCAAGTCATTGGGGTTCGCGACCGATCACATAACCGACATAGCGATAGATGCGGTCCTCTCGATCGTCCGACAAGAGAACGATAAACTGAAGGCGGACAAGGAGGACATACAGATCGTAAAGAAGATAGGCAAGAGCCTGCTCGAGTCGCAACTCATCAAGGGCGTCATAGTGGACAAGGAGGTCGTCCACGCAGCGATGCCGAAGAGGGTCGAGAACGCGAAGATAGCGCTACTCGATGCGGCCTTCGAGATCGAGAAGACCGAGTTCAGCGCTGAGATCAGGATCAGGGACCCGACGAAGATAAAGGAGTTCCTCGACGAGGAGACGAGGATACTGAAGGAGATGGTCGACAAGGTGGTCAAGGTGGGGGCGAACGTTGTCTTCTGCCAGAAGGGCATCGATGATGCGGCCCAGTTCTTCCTAGCCAAGGCCGGTGTCATGGCGGTAAGGCGCGTCAAGAAGAGCGACATGGAGAAGCTGGCTAAGGCGACGGGTGGCAGGATAATAACGAACTTCGAGGACCTCTCATCGAAGGACCTAGGTGAGGCTGGGCTGGTGGAGGAGCGAAAGATCGGTGAGGACCGGATGGTCTTCGTCGAGAGGTGCAAGAACCCCAAGTCAGTCGCGATACTGGTCAGGGCCGGGCTCGAGAGGCAATTGGAGGAGGCGGAGAGGGCACTGAACGACGCGATCATGAACGTGATCAACGTCACCCAAGACAGCCGCATGGTCGCTGGCGGGGGGGCCGTGGAGACTGAGCTGGCCAAGCACATCAGAAATAACGCGTCGAGGTATCCCGGCAAGGAGCAGCTGGCCATGCTCTCATACGCAGACACACTGGAGGTCATACCGAAAGTACTAGCCGAGAACGCAGGGCTGGACCCGATTGACGTCACCACAAGCCTCAGGAAGAAGCACGCTGAGGACGGTATAACGTACGGAATAAACCTCACGACCGGATCGGTAGAGGACATGCTCAAGCTGGGCGTTCTAGAGCCGATACGCGTAAAGGAGCACGCGCTGAAGTCGAGCTTCGAAGCCGCGGCGATGATACTGAGGATAGACGACGTTGTGGCCGCCTCAAAGAAGAAGGAGGAGAAGAAACCACCGGCGGGAGAGGAGGGCGCAGGACTGGGAGATTAGTCGAGAAACAGATTTTTTTAGTATGGACACTCAACTCTTACCTTAAATTCCGGTCGGGGAGACGCTTTATAGGGCCTGGGTAGTATAGCCAGGACAAGTATACTGGCCTTTCGAGAATCGCCGCGGGGAGAGCCAGTGACCCGGGTTCAAATCCCGGCCCAGGCAGAGTAAACCGTGGTCAGAACTAAATAATTCCTCGATATAGTGCTGTACGGTCGTGGACCCGCCCTACCTGCACTTCGTCTTCGCGTTCTCTGCTGGGTTCTTCGTGACCCTCTCTCCATGTGGCATAGCACTGATCCCCGCATACGTTGGTTATCTACTCGGTGAGAGCAGACCCCGTATACCAGATGTGGTGAAGGTAGTGACCGTCGCCGCGCTCTCGCTGATATCGACCATGATGGGTATCGGACTCTCCCTCAGCCTCCTCGGCAACGCTCTGGCTGGCTTTGTATCGATTTCAGGGATCCTAAGCGCGGTCATAGTGATATCGATGGGCGCGCTCATGATGCTCTCTAGAACCTTCACTCTACCCACCTCTGCACTCTTCAGGTTCTCCCGGTCGGTAAGGGGGTTGGCTGGCAGTGCGCTATTTGGAGTGAGTTACGCCGTGGCTGCATCAAGCTGTACTGCACCCATACTGGTCGCTATCCTCTCTCACGCCGCGTCCCTCTCACCGTATGACTCATTGGTCACCATGACCCTCTACGGCATCGGCGCATCGTCCCCCATCTTGGCTGTAGGGTTCGCGTCGATGGGAGCCCAGCAACTATTCTACAAGAGGGCGGTATCGCTAGCGAAGCGTGGAGGTTTTATCGGAGGAGCTCTACTCGTGATCTTCGGCTTGATATTTCTCGTTGAGAGGCTTTCCTTCGTAATTTAAGTCGCCTCCAGATATGGTTTTAATATTCGTCCGATCAATCAATAAAATGACCCGGCGTAGCTCAGCCTGGTAGAGCGCCCGGCTGTAGAGGGAAGCCAAGTGCTGTGCCCTCGTCTGCGTACCAGGCTACAGATACCGGGGGGCCGCAGGTTCAAATCCTGCCGCCGGGATAATCCAACTATTAGCAGTTATGATAGATTCGAGGTCGATAATAGCGATCGATTACGACGGGACCTTCACGTCTGCACACCCACCGAGTCCGGAGTTCTTGAGGAGGTTTCGGTCACATCGCAAAAGGCACGATTCACTGTTCGTCTTGAGCTCAGGTAGGCTGCTCTCGGACCTCATGGGGGTGAAGGAGATCCCTTACCTCTTTGACGTGATAATAGCCGAGAACGGTGCCATCCTCTACTTCCCCAATCACGGGACCAAGGTCAAGCTGTTCGAGAGGCCGAGGGGTCTGGAGGAACTGGTGAGGGGTCTGTCCATCGACGCCCTATACGGCGAGGTCCTTATAGCAACCGATAGGGTGAACTCGGATCTACTGGAGAGGCACCTCTCGGGACTCGCGGACGAGGTCGAGGTGAAGTTCAACGTAGGATCGATGATGATAGTGCCGAGAGGATGCGACAAGGGATCGAGCCTCCTCCAGGCTATCGCGATCTCGGGGCTACGCGACCCCCGCCGGGTGGTTGCGGTAGGCGATGGTGAGAATGACGAAGACCTCTTCAGGGTAGCCGATGTGAGGGTGGCAGTAAAGAACGCGGTCCCCTCTCTCAAGGAGAGGGCGGATTTGGTGCTTGACCGCGAGAACGGCGAAGGCCTCTTAGACTTCCTCGAGAGATGGGGCAGCCTGATCTAGGTGCGACTCGGGAGAAAACCCGCCGTTCTAGATCTGCTCAGTGGTCGCCTGAGCGTTTAGGACCCTCTTGAAGTAGTTCTGTCTGTTCCTCAGACGAGGGGGTAGGAACTTGTGTGGTTTCGGCTCTATCTTGGGAGTCTGGGCCCTCACCTTTCCCGCCTTGGTGACCGATCCGTGAGATGGCACTCTACCTCACCTGTTCTAATACTTCACCTGTAAGATTTAACCCTTTTTATCGGAGAACATAAATTAATCAGGCATTGAAAGAATTTATATTCAGTTTGAGATCATCGCTCTACCTCACACCGATAGCGCTGATAGCCCACACAGAGGGGGGCCGGACGTTGACCCTTACTTTCACTGGAGACGCAACCGAGGCTCTGCGCAGGATCGAGGACGGTGAACCGACCGAAGAACTGGTTAAATTTGTAGAGCAGCTGTTGAACGAGGGAGTCACTGAGATCTCGTGCACGAGCCCCGGACTCTACCTGTCGTTGAGAGCACTCGAGGAGCCGCGCATAAGGAGCGTGAGCATATCGACAGACGCGGGTAGGGCTCTACCCAGACTACTACTGAGCTCTGGGCTAATATCGGACGTGCGAGAATATTACAGGAGGGTGCGCTCCGTCGCGCTCGCACTCACTGAGCTCAGGATCAGGAGCACGATAGGCCGGAGGGACCTGATGATAGTCCACGCGGTGAAGACGCTTGACGACCTCGATAAGATCATCAACATGCTCTACGGCCGGTTGGTCGAGTGGTACAGCGTCCACTTTCCGGAGTTAAAGGAGAAGATCAACGAGCCTATCGCGTACGCTAGATTCGTCTCTCTTATAGGGAACAGGAGAGGGATGAGTTACGAGCACCTCTCCAAGGTCCTCAGGGACGAGAGCACGATAAGGGAGGTCCTACCCTACGGGACCTCATCTCTAGGCATCGATCTCGGGGAACCAGATGAGGCCAAGATAAGATCGATAGCAGACCTCATTTTAGAGCTCCAGAGCAACAGGGACCGGATGCACGAGTACATCAGCAACTTAATGTACATAGAGGCGCCTAACCTGACCGCGATAGCCGGCCCGGTCTTGGGCGCTAGGTTGATTTCGTTGGCGGGTGGGCTCGAGAGGTTGGCGAGGGTGCCGGCGAGCACTATCCAGATACTCGGTGCGGAGAAGGCGCTCTTCAGGTTCTTCAAGACGGGGAGGGGGGCTCCTAAGCATGGCGTCATCTTTCAACACCCCTACGTACACTCCTCGCCGAGGTGGCTCCGCGGTAAGATCGCGAGGACCCTCGCGACTAAGATCTCTATTGCCGCGAGGATAGATTTCTTCTCGCGCGAGGACAGGTCCGCAGAACTGAGGGAGTCGTTGGAGAGGAGGGTCACCGAGCTCCAGGAGAAGTACCGCGAGCCGCCTCAGAGGAGGCCGCCCAAACAACCTAAGACTAAGAGGGTGAGGAGGAGGTGACAGAGGTGGACCCGCTCGAGGGCTTCAGCGGGGTTTTCTGGGTCTACGAGGGCGGGACGAGGTACCTCTGCACCAAGAACCTCGACATAGGTTTCAGGGTCTACGGCGAGAGGCTTTTCACCTCCAAGGCCGGCGAGTTTAGAGAGTGGATACCCTACAGGAGCAAGCTGGCTGCAGCCATCCTCCGCGGACTGCGCGGAACATCGATTGGGGAGGGCTCAAGGGTCCTTTACCTGGGAGCCGCTACCGGGACAACGGTCAGCCACATCTCCGACATCGTCGGCTACTCAGGATACGTCTTCGCCATTGACTTCGCACCCCGCGCGATGATACAATTCCTCGAGAGGGTCGCAAAGAGGAGGGAGAACGTAGTACCGATACTGGGTGACGCGCGCGCCCCGGAGAGGTACTCGCACCTCGTCGGTGAGGTAGACGTGGTCTACTGTGACGTAGCACAGCCCGAGCAGGCCTCCCTACTGCTCGCTAATTGCAACGCGTTCTTGGTGACCGGAGGTGAGGCGTTGATCGCGATAAAATCGAGGAGCATCGACAGCACTGAGGACCCTGAGACGGTCTACAACAGGGAGATAAAGCTGCTGGAGAGGGGTGGCGCTAGGGTCATCGAGCGTGTGAACCTCGAACCATACGAAAGGGACCACGTACTAGCGAGGTTGAGGTACGGTGGTACGTAAGGGTAGGACCACGTTGGCCGGTATAGACGAGGCTGGACGCGGCGCTCTGATCGGCCCTCTCGTCGTGGCTGCTGTGGCGGTCCCTCAGGACTCCCTGATGGTTCTGAGGAGGATGGGTGTGAGGGACTCCAAGACGCTCAGTCCACATAAGAGGACGGAGATCTACCACCAGCTCTCGATGACGGGCGCTAAAATTTTGGTTCGCATCATACGCCCATCAGAGATCGACCGCTCGACTAAAGCCGGAGGAGGACGTGGTATAAACGCTCTTGAGGCCGAGGCCATGGAGTCTTTGCTCTCTGAGTTACCGCCCTCCACCGTTTACGTAGACTCCCCCACTAGGCCACAGAGGAAGTTGGCGTCCCTCTTCTCTCGCTCTCTCGCGAGGCGCCACAGGATAGTGTGCGAGAACGGAGCCGACTCTAAAAGGACTGTAGTCGGGGCGGCCTCAATTGTTGCAAAGGTTGAGCGCGATCTACAGATAGCCGAACTGAGAGAGTCATATGGAGACTTCGGCAGCGGATACCCCTCCGACGTCAAGACCATGAAATTCGTCAGGAGGCACCTCAAGGACCTCGACGGGGTACTGAGGAAAACTTGGAGGACTTTGGGAGCGATGAATAATACCTAGCTCGTTGATGTATCGGTCGTGTAGATGAGGGTCATCGTTCAAGGTCTGGGCTTCATCGGTAGGCTCACCGCCAGGGCGTGCGTGGAGAAGGGTCTCGATCTGGTCGGGTGTACTGATGTAGACGAGGAACTAGTTGGTAAGGACCTCGGAGACCTCATCGGCCTCGAGCGGACAGGTGTCAGGGTGACCGCAGACCTCGAGCAGGTCGTTGAGAACGAGAGGGCCGATTTTCTGATCAGCTGTACCACTAGCTTCGTCGACGAGGCCTACAGTCACTTCATGCCAGCACTCCGTAGGGGGATCAACGTCATCTCTACATGCGAGACGCTCGTCTACCCGTATCACAGGTACCCTGAGGTCGCCGAGAGGATCGATGCTATGGCGAGAGAGAACGGTGCCCGCGTGATAGGCGCAGGGATAAATCCGGGGTACCTTCTAGATGTCCTGCCAGCCTTCCTCACCGCACCCATTCAAAGAATAAATCGTATACGTTGCACTCGTCAGGTCGACGCCTCAAAGAGGAGACCATCGTTCAGGAGGAAGATCGGCCTCGGGCTTACCGAGGGGGAGTTCGCTGAGTCCTTAAAGGTGGGCAAGATCACGGGACACGTGGGCATGACGGAGTCGGCCCTCTTGCTCGCAGACTGTCTGAAGGTCAGGGTAGTCGAGGTCACCGAGTCGCAGACCCCAATCCTCGCAAGAGCAGATCTGGGCGTGAACGGAGCTCCTATAAGGTCTCGCACGGTCGCGGGTATAGAGGCCAGGTCCTCCGTGCGTTCCGATGAGTGTCTGGAGATAGAGCTCGTCTTCAGGGCCGGCGTGAGTCTCGAGGAGTACGAGGAGGTATCGATAGAGGGCGAGCCGAGCGTGGTCTGGAGGAGCAGTGGCGTACCGGGTGACGTGTCAACCGCAGCGTACATAGTCAACCTGATACCGAGGGTCTTGGAGCTCTCGCCAGGGCTCAGATTGGTCAGTGACCTCAGGTTACCGTCGTGGTGGAGAGGAGTTGGTTGACCTGAATCTTCGAAGACTGAGGGACGAGCTGGCGTCTAGGTACGCGAAGAAGACCGCCAGATCCAGCGAGTTCTACAAGAGGGCTTTTAGATCACTCCCGGGTGGGGTGAACTATTCTATAAGGGGTTTCGTGCCGCACCCGATCTACGTGAAGAGGGCCGATGGTAAGCACCTCTGGGATCTTGACGGCAACAGGTACGTAGACTTCTGGATGGGGCACTACGCCCTGATCATGGGACATCGATACGAACCCATCATCAGAGAGGCCGTCGAGCAACTGGGAGAGGGAGCACACCTGGGGTTTGAACACTATTGGGAGGTCCTACTCGCGGAGCAGATCAAGAAGATGATCGATAGCGTAGACGCCGTCAGGTTCACGAACAGCGGGACCGAGGCGAACATGTACGCCGTACGTCTGGCTCGTTCCTATACGAAGAGGAGGCACTTGGTGAAGTTCGAGGGTTGTTGGCACGGAGGATACGACTCGCTCCACAAGGGGGTCACATACCCCTACGAGAGGCCGAGCTCTCTGGGACTCCCTGACGAAATAACCTCTCTTACTGAGGTGCTGCCCTACAACGACCTCGAGACCGTAGAGAGGAGGTTGAGGCGCGAGGACGTGGCTGCGGTCTTCATAGAGTTGATGCCCTCACAGGGAGGGTTCGTTATGGCCGAGAGGTCTTTTGCGAGGGGTCTGGAGGAGGTCTGCGAGCAGACGGGCACCCTACTCGTCGTCGATGAGGTGATCACTGGGTTCAGGGTCAGCCCTGGAGGCGCTCAGAAGGTCTACTCCATCAGACCTCACATAACTACCATGGGCAAGATAGTCGGAGGAGGTATCTTTCCGGCCGGAGCCATAGGCGGTATTAGAGAAGTAATGGAACACTTGGACCACACGATCCATCAGAGTCCCAGCGAGAGATCCTTCCACGGTGGAACGTACTCGGGAAATCCTTTGACTACGCGTTGCGGGTACGCGATGTTAAGGGCGCTGGAGGACGGACGCATAATAGAAAGGCTGAACCAGCTAGGCGATAAGGCGAGGATGGCTCTCTACGATGTATCGGAGCGAAACGGTTTACCGGTCTCCATAACCGGAGGCTACTCCTTGGTCGGGATACACTTTACCAGTAGGGAACCAAGGACGCCGAGAGAGGCTCAGGAGACTGGCAATCCACAACTCTCTGAGGTGTTCCACTACCACCTCCTCTTAAACGGTTTCCTGCATATGGCCCCGAGACTCGTCAAGTTAGGCCTATCAGAACCCCACACGATAGACGACGTGAACCAACTGGCCGACTCACTGGAGTCGTTCCTGAGGTTGCTCAGGTCAACAAGTCTATGAGAGATAGTAACGAAAACTTGATCGGTCAGGTAGACTTCGAGACCAAGCTGATCAGGGAGGGGAGGGCCGTTCTGGTCGTACCGTCAATGAGTGGCTCGGCGCCCCCATCACACCTACCCGTCTTCTTCAACCCACGCTCGAAGATCTCAAGGGATCTGGCCGTCTCGGTCACCGCTGCCTTCTTCAGTGGCGCGCGCGACCTCAGAGTCATAGAGCCCCTCACAGGCCTGGGGGCGAGAGTCATCCGTCTACTCCTGGAGGCGGGTGTCTTCGGAGTCGGGTTCGCGAGCGATAGGAACGAGCAGGCGATCAGGCTGGCGTCGATGAACCGCGAGCTGAACGGACTCACCGAGCGCTTGGTCCTACGTAGGGCAAACGCGAACCTAGCCATGATGGAGGCCGTTTCGAAGGGCGAGAGGTTCGACT
Source organism: Aigarchaeota archaeon (assembly GCA_025059745.1). Lineage (GTDB taxonomy): Archaea > Thermoproteota > Nitrososphaeria_A > Caldarchaeales > Calditenuaceae > JANXDH01. The sequence goes on from JANXDH010000005.1 coordinate 66,850, forward strand.
ACGTAGACATCGACCCCAGTGGCTCACACATAACGTACATCGAGAGCGGGATCTTAGCGACGAAGAAGGGCGGTATCTTGGGCGTATCGGCTACTGATCTCTCAGCTCTGAGCGGCGTCTCGCCGACTACCTCTGAGTGGAGGTACGGCGTCCAGTTGCATAGGACGTACGTACTGAGGGAGGTGGCGTTGAGGACTATGGTATGTAGCGTGATCAGGTCGGCCGCAAAGCTCGGTATAGCGGCATCACCTATCTTGACAGTGCACCTCAATCACTTCGTGAGAACGTTCGTCCGGATCGAGGGAGGCATAACGAAGGCCCTTGACTTGCTTAGAAGACTCGGGTACCTCTCCGTTTGCCCGGCGTGCCATGAGGTCTCGACGGCCAATCAGTTACGGGAGGTTATCGGTAGGTGCGTCCACTGCGGCTCTGAAGTCAAACCGATCGGCCCCATCTTCTTGGGCAGGTTATCGTCACCTGAGTTCTGTGAGAAGCTCGGGCGGACCATTGAATCAGGGATGTACCGAGAGACCGCGCGTCTGATATACAGGGTTGCGAACGAGCTACAGGACATCCCCTACTACTACCCACTCTCCCTGATCGCAAGGCTCTCTAAGAGGAGCACACCCAGCCCCTTAAAGGTCGTGCAGGCGCTGAGGGACGCTGGACACGTCGCCTCTCTGACGCACTTAGATCCAACGGGAGTAAAGACCAATGCCACCCTCAGGGAGGTACGGGACCTTGTCGCCGGTCTCCACTGAAATCTGTCCACATCCGACGAGCCCATAGAGAATGGTTATATAACAGACACTACATAAATACCATGTAGGTAATGTCTTTATCAAATCTCACTAAACTGGAGGAGAAAGCTATAAAACTCCTGCTGAAGCATCACACGAAAGGGCTCCTGCAATCCGAGCTCTGGAACAAATTGGGCGTCAGTAGCAGGGAAGGCTCGAGGATCGCCATAAAGCTCGAGAAGAGGGGGATAATAAAGAGGGAACGAGTATACGCGAACGAGAGGTGGACGCGCAAACTGGTCCCGTTGATAAAGCAGTTCGATATAAAACCGTTGTTGGGAGCTCCGTGCCCGACTTGCCCATACAATGACAACTGCGGGTACCAGAAGACTTACAATCCGATGGTGTGCCCGCTCATCGAGAGATGGATCACGTCCGCGGGCGAGAACGGAGCCGCCGACACCAACGCTATCTTATTACAGAACGAATAGGCAATCTTATACGTCTGCATATTTATGTATAATTTAGAGGGCTATTCGATTCAAAATTGATTATTCGGGATAACGTTTAATATGTGGGCGCGGAATCAGATGTCAGGTGGAGGTTAGTGGTATCCACTACCTTTGAGGTCTTCAACGACCTCTTCAATCTCTTCTGGATTCTGGGCACTGCGGTCACAATTCTAGTTATCGGTTACATACTATACAATGTGATAAAGTACAGAGATCGAGGCGTCATGGAGGACGGTGCTCAGGTTGAGTCTCCTCCCAAGAAACAGGACAAGGGCCTCAAGTTACTCCTCTCTACATCACTGAGCGCAATCCTGCTCCTGGTCCTGATATTTGGGACCTTCGGCGCGGTCGACTACCTCGATAACCCCCCTCCGGGAGGGATCGACCTCAAGGTGATCGGGTACCAGTGGGGGTGGAAGTTCGTATACCCCAACGGTTACATAGCGACGGGTGAGTTGCGTGTACCGAGAGATCAGGTCATAAGGCTGTGGGTGACGAGCGAGGACGTCTTCCACAACTTCGGCATACTCTCCTATCACATCAAGACGGACGCGATACCGGGCCAGGCGAACCTGATATGGTTCACCGCAAGGGAGAAGGGAGAGTACCTCATACAGTGCTTTGAGTTGTGTGGGGCCGGTCACGCCTTCATGATCGCGAAGTTAGTGGTGATGGACACGGAAGAGTTTAATGCTTGGTACTCCTCTGTAGGTGGTCGGCGTGGCTGAGCACGAAGTACCCCCGGCTTGGTCGGTAAAGAGGTGGCTGACCACAACCAACCACAAGGACATAGGGATACTCTATATCGTGACCTCGCTCTTCTTCTTGGTCGTAGCGGGGCTTCTAGCTCTGATCTTCAGGATACAGCTCTTCGCACCAAACCTGAACTTCCTCTCGGCCAACTCATTTAACCAGATGGTCTCCATTCACGGCCTGATGATGATACTGTGGTTCCTCTCACCATTCGCATTCGGCCTCGCGAACTACGTAGTACCTCTCCAGATAGGCGCGAGAGACCTGGCGTTCCCCAGACTGAACGCTCTCAGCTACTGGCTATATGCATTCAGCGGTGTGGCGCTCGTCGTATCGTTCTTCCAACAGTCCACAATAGACTTCGGTTGGACCTTGTACGCCCCCATAAACACCGCCCAGTTCTCGCCGTACGTTGGCGTAAACACTGGTGGGTTGGCGCTGTTACTACTGGTGACCTCGGTAACCATATCTACCGTCAACTTCCTGGTCACCATAATCTACCTTAGGGCGCCGGGCATGAAGCTGAGGAACATGCCCATGTTCAGCTGGTCCATACTGATCACGGTGGCGATGATGCTCTTCGCCTTCCCGCCACTGCTGGCGGCCATCCTGATGTTGGTCGCTGACAGGGCGCTCAACACGATATTCTTTGTGGCCCCCGAGGGTGGAGCGATACTTTGGGACCACCTCTTCTGGTTCTTCGGCCACCCTGAGGTCTACATAGTCCTCTTCCCAGCGATAGGTGCAATCTGCGACGTCATACCGACCTTCACTAGACGTCCCCTCTACGGACGTACTTGGATAATCGGCGCGATGATAGCGGCCGCGGTCATCAGCTTCACGGTATGGGGGCACCACATGTTCAACACAGGAATAAACCCTGACGTGAGGAAGGCCTTCACCGTGACCACGATAGCGGTCTCACTACCGTTTGACGTCATGGTCTTCGCGTTCATCTACACCTTCGCTAAGGGGAGGATAAAGTTGAATACTCCCTTCCTCATAACTCTTGAGGCGATCTTTCTCTTCATCATAGGAGGTGTCACGGGCGTCTTTCTTGCCTCGGTGGCCCTCGATTACGCGTTGAGGGGCACGTACTGGGTGGTGGCCCACTTCCACTATGTAATGGCGGGCGGTGCGGCAATAGGTCTGATATCGGGGCTCTTCTACTGGTTCCCCAAGATGACAGGCCGGATGTTCAACGAGAAGCTGGGCCGGGCCTTCTTCATCGTCTCCTTTGCAGGATTCAATCTCCTCTACTTCTCCATGTTCATAGTCTGGGAGATGCCCAGACGAGTGGTAACCTACCTACCCGAGACGGGTTGGGGATTCTGGAACACGATGGCGACCGTGGGCGGTTTCATCTTCGGCCTCTCGTTCCTGATCTTGTTCTGGGACTTGTTGAGGAGCGCCCTCTACGGGACTCCCGCTGGGCCCAACCCATGGAACGGCACTACTCTTGAGTGGGCGATACCCTCACCTCCACCGTTCCAGAACTATGAGGGACAGCCGGTCGTTACTGAGGAGGGCTTCAAGTTCGTCTCCATGAACGGTGCCCCCCACGTCGAGCACGAGAGTCACATGAGTCCGTGGCCTTTCCTGATAGGCCTCGCGACCCTGGCCTTCGTTATAGGGTTTACGACGAACTTCTATTTCTTCCTGGCCGCATCGGTATTCGGGTTGGTGACCCTCTTAGGGCTCGTGAGGGAGAGGTTCGTGGTCCACGACCCCAAGTTAGGAGAGCGGTGGCCTTTCCTGAACATAGAGAAGGTAAAGCTGGGCTTCTGGACGTTCTTGGCGTCTGAGGTCGTCCTCTTCGGTACCGTGATAAGCTGTTATGTTTACCTGAGGTTCAACAGTTCGGCCTGGCCGGCGCCCGGAACGATATTCAACATAGAGCACGGAGCGGTTAACACGTTCATACTCCTGAGCAGCAGTTTCACAGCCGTCCTCGCGTTACTGGCCTCAAAGGTCGGCAACAAGCCGGCACTGATCGGCGGGCTCGCGGGTACGCTCGCGCTCGGTGCAGCCTTCTTAGTGAACAAGTTCATGGAGTGGAGGGAACTCTTCGATCACGGAGTCACCTTCTCCTCCAGTCTGCCCGGGACTACTTTCTTCTTCACGACTGGTCTCCACGGCGCACACGTCACCGCAGGGCTCATAGTTCTAGTGTTCCTCATATACAGGGCATTTAAGGGATGGTACCTCAAGCACAACCACGAGACGATTGAGTACTTCGGATTGTACTGGCACTTCGTCGATATAGTATGGGTATTTCTGTTCCCGCTCTTCTACATGATATGAGGTGAAGAGGATGGCGAACGTCCTGATCTACGCGATCGTGTACTTCGTCCTGATGGTCGTTACTGCGGTAGAGATCCTTGTAATAGGGTTCCCGATACCCCACGACGTTGTGGTAGCGTCCCTGCTCGGTCTGGCGGCTTTGAAGGCCGTCATGATAGCGATGTACTTCCAGCACCTCAGGTACGAACCGAGACCGCTCTCTGGCCCCGCGATCCTAGGTCTTGTAGCCGTGTTCCTCTTCTTGGGTCTGAGTCTCTGGTCGATAATAGGAATTAGGTGATGGAGTTTATGAGGGTTGGTCCAGTCGTGGCTATATTGGGGATCGGCGCTCTAGTCCTCATAATCCTCTTGGTCCTGAACCTCCTCGGTGTGGTCAGGTTCTCCTGATCGCATCCGGGTCAATCATTATACCCTAATAGGTTTAAATTTTGGTAATTACAAAATTTAGTATATGCCTAAAACTCCAAAACGTCTCAGCACGGTACAGGCTACGTACCTGACGGAGATACTCAAGATGACACAGGCGGGACGTCAGGTGACAACCGGGGTCCTAGCTGAGAGGTTCAAGGTGAGGCCGCCGACAGTGGTGGGGGTAATGCGAGAGCTCGAGAGTAAGGGGCTGTTGAAGAGGGTCGGATGGGGGCGCGTGGATCTGACAGACCAGGGGAGGGGAGTAGCCTCCGACCTCATCCACGTCCACAGGGTGATCGAGACGTACTTCGCCAACGTCATCGGTATCGACCCAGAGAGGTCTTGCAGGCTGGCCAGGAGTATAGAGACGGCCATAAGGAGAGACGAGGCTGCGATGTTCTGCAAGCTGCTGAACTACCCGGACAAGTGCGTCCACGGTGAAGAGGTGGTCCACGCTTGGTGCAGAGATCAGGACTGATTGTACTTCTGACCTTAACAGGACTGACGCTCCTGATCCTATCGATCTCGATCCCGTTCCAGACCATTACCGAGGATGAGGGCCCTAAGGTGGTCGTCGTCTACGGCTTCACGGGTGAGATCATCTACAGGTTGACGGAAGGTAAGCTACCTTTGTACGTCTTATCGCTATCCGGTGATCACCACGGCTTCGAGCTAACCTCCCAAGAGGTCTCGACGCTGAGTAGAGCAGAGTACTTAGTGGCGTTTGACGTTGAGCTCGATAATTGGGTCAAAGAAGTTCTGAGGGGCTTCCCCCACCTGAAAGCCGTCTACGTCACGGACTTGGTCGGTGAGAGACTCGATCACGGGTGGCTGAGTCCGGGATATCACGTCAGATCTCTGGAGGCTATAGCCGGTTGGGTATCTAAAGCTTACCCGCATCTCAGGGACACGGTGATGGACAGGAAGGGACATATGCTGAAGGAATACAAGGACCTCGAGGACCGCTATCGGTCGTCCCTCGAAGAGGCAAAGGGGAGGTGGGTATTGGTGGAGTACGGAAGCTTGGCAACGATCTTTGAGGGGTTCGGGTTGAACGTTGTATACGTTAAATCCCAACACGAGGAGGAGATGACGATAGGTAAGATCAACGAGGTGATCGATGCGGTAAGAAGACACGGTATCAAGACCCTCTTCGTAGAGAAGGGTTCAAAGGATCCGGTGATCGAACGTCTGAGGTCCGAGCTAGGGCTGAGGGTATACGAGATCGACCTACTCGAGGATGTAACGTTAAACGACCTCCTGATTGGAAACGGCTACGTCGAGAGGATGACCACGAACCTCATGGTCATTGAGGAGGGGTTGAGGAGGTGAACAATGCACCGATCGTCGAGGTCGAAGACCTCGCGGCATCGTACGATGGAACAACATACGTATTATATGGTTTGAGTTTCGTGATAAGGAGGAACGAGGTCGTCTACGTTCTCGGACCCAACGGTGGCGGGAAGAGCACCCTCTTCAAGGTCCTGATAGGATCCCTCCCCCCCGTCAGAGGGACTGTCAGGTTGTTCGGTAAGCCACTGAAGACCTTCAAGGATTGGAGGAGGATAGGTTACCTGCCACAGGTGGTCAGGGAGTCGATACCGGAGATACCGGCCAGCGTCGGTGAGCTACTCGCCTCTTCTTCCTCGAGCGCGTCAGATCTGAGTCCTGAGGAGGCGCTCGAGCTTATGGGATTTGACGACGTGGATGGCGTTATGAAGAGGAGGCTGACAGATCTCTCAGGAGGTCAACTGCAACGCGTGATGATCGGTTTGGCGTTGATCAACAAACCCGAACTCCTTCTGCTCGATGAACCGACTGTACACATGGACACCCCTGGAATGATGAGTCTGATGGACGTTATGAGGAGGTTGAGTCTCGAGATGGACACGACCATAATGCTCGCCACCCACGAGATATCCGTGATACCTACCTCAACCACAAGGGTCCTCTGTATCAACAGGTACCACTACTATGACGGTACTATAGGAGAGTTGGTCAACTCGGAGACCCTCTGCAAGATCTACGGTTTCCACACGAAGTTAATAGACCACGGGCACGGGTGAGGATGGACTGATAGAGTCGCTGGTAATGAGGGCATACCTAGCCGGAGCGATCACGTCATCGATACTGAGCGTGGTCGGCGCGTTCGCAGTCCACAAGAGGCTGTCGCTCTTGGGCGATGCGACCTCACACATATCTTTCGCCGGTATCGCTCTCGGCATGATCTTGGGGTTGACCGATAACCTGCTCGCCTACCTCTTCGCTGGTTTGGCGATCTTCGGTATGGTCTGGTTCTCGAGGGTCTTCAGGCTACCGGGGGATGTCGCGTTGGTGATCTTCCTCATGATGGGTGCCAGCCTCGCGTCCATCATGATAACCCTCACGGGGCTGAGAGTCAACTTCATCGGCTTACTCTTCGGTAACATTTTGGCGGTGGGTTGGGTGGACGTCCTGATCGCCGCATGCCTACTGGCCGCCACCGCGTCACTCCTCTCCCTAAGGTTCAGGCAATTGTTCCTCTACGTTCTGAACGTCGATATCGCTAGGTTGAAGGGAGTCAACGTTAGGCTCTACGAGGTGATAGTCTCGCTCCTCCTGGCCTCCTCGATAGTGACGGGGATAAAACTGGTGGGGGTCCTTATGGTCACAGCCCTCCTTGTACTCCCGACGGTCGCGGCCTCGGCCCTGTCACCCAGCTTCAGGTCGTCCCTGATCTACGCCGTGATCATATCATCTTTCTCTACACTCAACGGCATCTCCATCTCGTTTGTTACTAACGTGCCACCGGGGAGCGCCACCGTGGTGACCCTATTGGCGGTGACTATCGTCACGTTGGCTCATCGCAGGTTCACGAAGCGTTTCATATCGGCCGGTACGCGACCTGCGTCCCTCTAGATGGGGCCGGCCGGATTTGAACCGGCGATTTCCTGGGCCCAAGCCAGGTCTCAGTCGCACCGCGTGTCCTGGACCATGCTAGACGACGGCCCCTCCTCACATCACTCCCCAGAGGAGCCGTATAAAACCTTGAAAACCAGGGAAAATTAGAGAACGTGGATCGATAGGGTGAAAGCTAAGTACGGGTTTAACAAGATAATGTCGAGCGCGCGGGGGTCGCCAAGCTGGCCAAAGGCGACGGGCTTAAGATCCCAATTAGAGACCCGTTCCCCGGAGGGGGTTCGTGGGTTCGAATCCCACCCCCCGCAAATGTTATAAATCGATCTCTTGAAATCCCACCCGAGATGTCAGGAGTAGTCTACAGGGATTTCCCGCGTCCACCGAGGGAGGTGATAGAAGGTTTTAAGGAGCTGAGTGCGACGACAGTATACGAGTCCATCGGTCAGAATATTAGATCTGTGATGGACCCGGCGATAAAACCGATCGCGCAGGACACGAAGCTGGTCGGACCCGCGTTGACCGTCCTGTGCTATCCGGGAGATAACATAACGGTCCACAAGTCCATGACCATAGCGAAACCGGGTGACGTACTCGTGATAGAGGCCGGAGGCCAGATAGGGGTGATGTGGGGCGGTCTGATGAGCTATCAGGCGATGAAGTGCGGGATCGCGGGCGTGGTCGTCGACGGTTCGGTGAGGGACGTCACCGAGATAAGGAGGATGGGATTCCCAGTTTTCGCGAGGCACATCTCCCCAATTAGCTCAACCAAATTACACCCCGGCTCGATAAATGTACCCGTCGTCTGCGGTGGGGTCCTAGTGAAGCCTGGGGACGTCATAATAGGCGACGATGACGGAGTGGTCGTTGTCCCGCGAGAGCAAGCTGCAGAGGTGCTCGAGAGGGCGAGGGCGAGGGCTAAGAGGGAGAGTGACATCCTGAGGGAGTACGACCGCGGGAGGACGTCGTTCGAGCTCTACGGCTTCGAGAAGGTCTTCAAGGAGAGGGGAGTGGCGGAGTACCCGATGTCCCAGTAGATCTCCCCATCCTAGTGAAATTTTATAAACCCGCGACGCCTGATCTTAGCGTGGTTGGTAGGAGGATCGTAGAGGAATTCGAGAAGATCCCCACGTCAAACGTCTCTGACGCTCTCGATAGGTTCAAGGTGAAGGGAGGCCTGGAGGGCATAGTGCCGGTTGTGGAGGGCGTGAGAGTCGCAGGGACCGCGTTCACCGTCCGTTTCATCCCCGCGAGCCAGGTCGAACTCAAGCCCTGGGTCACTTACATAGATAAAGCACATCCCGGAGACGTAGTCGTGATAGACAACGACGGCAGGACTTATTGTACTGTGTGGGGCGGTCTCCTCTCCGCGAGGGCTAAGGAGATGAACATCAGGGGCACGGTGATCAACGGCGTCTGCAGGGACGTCGACGTCATAAGGGCAATAAGCTACCCCGTCTTCAGCAAGGGTAGGTTCATGATGACCGGTAAGGACAGAGTACAGCTCGCGGGCATCAACGAACCGATCAACGTCGCGAACGTGCTGATAAAACCCGGTGACGTAATAGTCGGAGACGACAGCGGCGTAGTGGTGGTGCCTCAGGAGATCGCGGAGAAGGTGCTCGAGGCCGCACTGGAGATATATGAGAAGGAGAGCAGGATACTCGAGGACGTCAAGAGGGGCGTCCCACTCTCAGAAGCGAGGGAGAGGTACGGATACGGTGAGCTGCAGCGCCCGAAGACCGCACAAGAGGTCCCGAGAGTAGATACGCGGTGACGTGATTAAACGAAACCCTCCACGAGCTTCGCGGGGTTCCTCTTGATCAACCGCTCTATGTCGGAGTCCGAGATACCGTTGTCCTTCAAACCGATTATCAGGTCTATAAGTACGTCCACCGGGTGACCCTTCGAGGGGATTCCTGAGTCGCTCGAGATTATACAGTTGCCCACCCCCACCCTGCGTATATCGTCGGCGAGTCCTTTGGGGTCGTACTCTGTGACTGCGCACTGCTCCATGACGGCGCCCATACTAGCTAATCTAATCTGGTCATCTGCGCTGAACCGAGTGAACTTGGAGTTTGGATGCGTCACCAGTATCCTCCTTACGCCGACCTTTCTCGCGGCCTCGACTAGTCTGTAGACCTCCCTTAGCGAGAGGTGGCCGGTTCCCAGTATGGCGTCGCTCTCAGCGATCAGCTCGAGTACGTTCATGACCTCTGGCCTCAACTCTCCGGAGTCGTTGAGCACGGTTATACCTCCACCCGTCTCCTTATACGATCTGAGGGTCCGGACCTTCTGGACCGCTAGACCTCCGGATAGGCTGCTGATCCTCCTGTGATTCTCTGAGTCGAACGTAGGCATCCAGACCTCCGCCGCGCCCATAATCAGAGCCTTCTCTGCCGCTGACGGGTTGAGTCCCCCATAGGAGTTATTCATCACTATCGAGCCCAGCGCCCTCGCCCTCTTTCCGAGCTTGTTGAGCAGATAAGCTCTGCTCACCGTCTCGAAGTAGTGGTTCTTGAGCAAAAAGCACGAGTAGCCTAACTGGTCGAGTGACTCTAGGAGCTCTATATCGTCTACTGCCCTCTGGAAGACGTCCGGTCCAGTATGGACGTGTAGATCGCACGCACCCTCCAAGAGCGCCGCGTACTCCCTCACCCTATTACTCGGTCTCAGGTGTTTCGAGAAAGTCACGAGATATCTGATTTTAGGGGTTATATATCCGTTCTTCAACTGGACTCCGTACCGTTCGCAATTATCTTTTAAATTATCCGGTTGCGCATTAGTTGAATGGGCCCGGGTGGCCGAGCGGTCTAGGCGGCGGCCTGCAGAGCCGTTTCACAGGGGTTCGAATCCCCTCCCGGGCTCTTCAAAAATACGTCTTATAAACCAGGGATCATGCGCATACCTATGAGTTGCGCGTCGCCCTTTCCTGGAGCACGGGGAAGGATAGTGCTTTAACGCTACACGAGCTGATCAGTCAGCATCACGAGGTCGTCTCTCTATTCACAACATTGACAGAGGGTTACCACAGGGTGACCATGCACGGCGTGAGGCGCGAACTCTTACAGGCACAGGCTAGGTCGTTAGGATTGGATCTACTCGAGGTCTGGATACCGCCTAACGCACCGAACGAGGTCTATGAAGAGAGGATGTCCCAGGCCGTCTCGCGGCTGGTCACTGAGTACGGTGTGGAGGCCATCGCGTTCGGGGACATCTGGCTCGAGGACGTACGTCGCTATAGGGAGCAGAAGATGTCGGGGACGGGAGTGGAGCTCTTATTCCCCATATGGGGCAGAGACCCTCTCGATCTAGTGAGAAGATTTCTAGAACTGGGTTACAGGGCCGTGATCTGTGTGGTCGATGGCTCTCAGACCGACCCCTCCAAGATACTGGGCTCGGACCTCAGCCTCGAGCTGGTCTCATCACACGCGATAGATGCAGCGGGCGAGCGCGGGGAGTACCACACCTTCGTCTACGATGGTCCACTTTTCAAGTTCCCCGTGAGGTTCAGTCTGGGTCATAGGGTCGTCAGGGATGACAGGTTCCACTACGTCGATCTAGTACCCGCAATATGACCGCTAGAGTACTCCCAGTAAAGATTTATATTAAACGGAGAAGAGAGATAACTCACAAAAGGTAGAAGAGTAGTGGAAAAGTTAGAGAAGATAGCCAACTTAACCCCTTATTCACGGGGTGTGAATCTAATAGCGAAGGTCGTATCGAGGTCCGATGTCAAGACGGTAGGTAGCAAGTTCGACCAGAAGCAACACCAAGTAGCGGAGTTCCTGATAGCCGACGAGACCGGGGCGATATCACTGGTCCTCTGGGACGATAACGTGGGCAAGGTGGGCGAGGGCGATACGATAAAGGTCTCTAACGCCTTCATAAAGGTCTTCAGGGGCAAGATGCAACTGAACATAGGAAGGTACGGGAGTCTTGAGCGTTATGAGGGTGATATAGAGGAGGTCAACGTAGAGAACAACCTCTCGGACCAGCAGGTCAGGACGGAGAGACGCTACGGCGGTGGTTTCAGGGGGAGGCGAGAACGGTTCAACGAGTACCCGAGGTAGCCCGTTTTACCCTCAATAGACCATCACTCTCACCGACGACCTGAACCCTTTCATTCATCTTGACGTCCTCCACAGCTAAGGCCCTCTTATATTCGCCACCGATGAAGACATATCCTATGCTGTCCTTGCTGATGTCCTCAACAGCTCTCCCATAAACGCCTTTGACCTCGATAGAGAAGGTCCTCCTCCTCACCACCCTCAGCGCCTTATAGACCAAGAAGCCCATCAGCGCTGCTATACCTATCGATACTACTATTAGCGTGTTCATGACGTCTGCAAACCATTGAGGCGATATGAATATCTCTCCTCCAGGCCCCCGTACGAGGAATATTATGCCCAGTCCCACCAAGGTGATGCCCGCTGCAATAGCTAATCCGATACCGCCTGTATAAAATTCATACAAAGTTAGGATAGCCCCTATCGTAATCAACGCGAACCCGATCCAGTTGACGTTGAACCCCTGGCCGACGAGTCCCAATAATATCAACACGATCCCCGCTATCTCTATGCCGAAGCCAGGCGTGGTTAAGCCCACTACCAACAGCAGCACTCCGAACGACAAGAGTAACCCTGATACCAGCGGGTCGCTGATGACATCGATGAACTGAATCCTGAAGTCAGGCCTTCGCTCCTCTATAACGACGGCCCTGAGGTTAAGCTTTCTCTCGGTCTTCAACGTCTTCACGGTCATCCCGTCCGCCTTTTCTAACAGCTCTTGGAGATCGTTCGCGATCAGTTCTATAACGCCCAGTCTCAGCGCCTCCTCAGCCCTCAGGTCATCGTTCTCCGTGATGAACCGCACGGCCTGAGTCGAGTTCCTCCCGTGAAGTTCGGTGTAGGTCCTCATCCTCTCCACCAAGAAGTTTATGATCTTCGGTTCGCTCGTCGGTTGACCGTCAACTACCGGCTGTGCCGACCCTATCACGGTGTATGGTGCCATCACAGCGAGACTCGAAGCCATGAGTATGTAGGTACCCGCTGAGAGTGCTTGCCCGCCGGGTGGATAGACGTAGACGATCACCGGCACCTCAGAGTGCAGGATTCTGTCGATTATCCTGAACATCGCATCTCCCAATCCACCGAATGTGTTGATGATTATGATGACTGCCTCGTACTGAGACGCTTGAGCTAAATTGATCTCTACGTACTCGGCCTTTGCGACCGTTATCGTACCCTCGACGGTTAGTATAAGGACCTTTCTAGAGGGGGCAGTATCGCCGTGGGGGAGTGAGGCAACGAGCGTCAGAGCTGATAATAGAAGCAGTGAAAAAATCGCTAGCTTTCTGTAGTTCAACTTTCCCTCTTCTTCGTCACACCTAGGGTAGCTCCTAGGACGCTACCCAGTTGAGAACTCTCCGTCACTATTATGAGGTTCTTCTCCCTAGCGATCTCTGCCCAAGTCTGTAGCTCCCTCAACCTCAAAGCCTGAGGAGTCCTAGCGTAGTAAGATGCGGCCTCCTCCATCTTCTCCGCTGCCTCCCTCTCGCCCTCAGCCATTATTATCCTGCTTCTGCGTTCCCTCTCGGCCTCTGCTTGCTTTGCAATCGCCCTCTGCATCCCCTCAGGTATTATGACGTCCTTGATCGATACAGATATGACCTTGATGCCCCAGGGCTCGGTGGCCTCGTCGATGATCGATTGAAGGCGCTTGTTCAGCTCGTCCCTCCTCGCCAAGAGGTCATCGAACTCTACCTGACCTATCACGTCCCTCAGCGTCGTCTGTGATAGCAGGCTAGTGGCGACGAAGTAATCCCTTACCCTCATTATGGCGGCTATTGGATCCTGGACCCTGAAGTAGACGACCGCGTCCACGTCGACCGTCACGTTGTCCTTGGTGATGATCCGCTGCTTGGGCACGTCGAGGGTGACGACCCTCAGGTCCACGAACCTCGGTGAGTCGATGAACGGTATGAGCAATATCAGGCCGGGGCCCTTACTCCCTAACAGACGCCCTAGCCTCAACACCACCACCCTCTCGTACTCTTTCACGACCTTTAGAGCCGCGGAGAGTATAGCGATAAGGAATATGATCAGGATTATTAATCCTACTATAGTACCCGCATTGATCTGCATAGAGACGAGTTCAATCATTCACGTGGAGGACGCATCACCCAAATATATATCTAACCCCTCTTATCCTAACCGACCAATGCAGGAGGAGAGGGAGATATTCAGGTAACATGCGGAGAACTCTTGGGGAATATGCATGCGCATCTCGATCCGCAAAGTAATTAGCGCGTCACTCGCACATGGACCGGTGTGAGTTCGTCAGACAGAGCAGAGACCTTCATCGCGTACTCGAGGGTCAGGGAGGTGATCGAGGCGATGGAGGAACTGTCGTTGAGACCGGATGAGGCCGCAGAGATACTGAGGGCGACCGGTAGGATCGCAACTCACGGAGTTCACCCACTACTCGAGTTGGCCGCGTTGGGAAGGCTATTTCTAACGGTAATGGGCTCGAACCAAGCGTCATTTGCGGACCTCGACGCCCTCGTCTCCCAGGTCAGGTCATCAGGGGACGTCGTGGTGGACCGGAAGGTCGAGAAGGCCTTGATAGGGAGGGCTAGGAGAATTTTAGCCAAAACCGTCTCTGAATCGCTGAAAGAACTGTTTGTACCCCGATGGGTCTTCGACTCGCTCGAGAGGGAGTTGAGGTCATCCTACGAGAGGCTGAGGCATAAGGAGTTCGAGATAGAGAGGTTGAAGCGCATCATAAAGTCGAGCATCGGCGGAGAACAAGAGGCTAGGTTGTACGTGGCGACGGGACTGCTAGAGGAGTACCCCGCTGGACTCTCGGACACGAGGGCTCAGTTGATCTGTCCATGGTGCAAGGAGCTCAACCTCATACGACTCCCGACGAGAGGTGAGGTCGAGGCTACCTCGAAGGGTGGATGGACCTTCAGGCTTCATTGTCAGGGGTGCTCTAAGACCGTTGACCTGTCGCCGAGTGAGGTGCTGGTGCTGCTCGATGAGACTAAGAAAGGAAAGTCCTATATAATGAACCCCCCGTAAGACTGAGGGGGCCGGTAGATCAGCGGAAGATCGCCCGCCTCGCACGCGGGAGGTCCGGGGTTCGAATCCCCGCCGGTCCATCAGTTCGAGTACTTGTGGAGGTACCTTTTGATTCCCGGCCTCCTTCTGAGGGCCTCCTGGGTCATCCTCCTCACCTTGCCGTAGACTTTCGACTCGAAGAATGGTTTATCGAACGCCCCGAAACACCAGCTTATCCCGAGATAACTGTTTGGGTCCACTCCGTCGAGTCCGTACTTGTCGTTCAGGTAAACGGCGCACTCAAAGGCCATCTGTGGGTGCTCAGTCCACTCGATGATCTTTTTGCACCAGTACATCCTCATGTAGTTGTGAATCTTCCCAGTGGTCAGCAGCTCCCTCTGGGCTGCGTTCCAGTACTCGTCGTGTGTCTCGCCCCTCTCGAGCTCCTGTATGGTGTAAGTGTGTTCTCGTCTATCGCTGGAGTGAGCCTCAAGCGTCCCCCTCGCCCACCCAGGTAGGCCATCGTAGGTGCCGAAGTAGGGGTTATAGACCGCAGCATTACGAGCTAACTCCCTCCAGACCACAAGCTCGTTGATGAAACTCTGGACGTTAACATCTTCTAAACTACGCTTCATCAGGACTACGCGCAGTATCTGGACGGGAGAGGTCATTCCCCACCTGAGATAGGGGCTGAGTTCAGAGCAGACCTCGGCTCCGGGGTCAGAGCGGTTTCTCGCGTAGAGGTCCAACCTCTCGTTAACGAAAGTATCGAGACGACGAGATGCCTCGTCCTCTCCCCCAACGAAGTATCCCACGGGCCTGACGGTGTGATCTATCTCTAAGCCCTTTACGTACTCCTCGACGGTATCCGCGTCCCAGCTCGGGAGGTCAATGGAGAGCGACGGGACCTTTGGCGGTATCGCGGGTAACTCCTCTAGGAACCTCTTTAATTTCCCCAAGATCTTCGGCCTGATGGTCCTGGCGAAGTGTTCTGGCCTTTGAGATGCCGCCTCTATGGGGACTACCACATCTCCCTCAACCATGACGACCTTGGACTCTGCGTTCTCTACTATGGTATCGATAAACCTCCTCTGGTGAGAGAGATATGGTCTATCGACGACCACGAGGGACGCTTCCCCCAGCAATGACAAGAACCCGTAGTTCTTGCATACAAACATCCTGACGCCTCTCTCAGCCAACGCTCGCCTCATCTTTATCAGGTTCTCGAGCATGAAACTAAACCTCCTTAGGTTAGGGAACGGCTTCTTCTCTATCAGCGGGAAGACCACTATGACCGGTCTTCGATGAAGGTTAGCTTCGTGTATTGCGTACTCCAGAGCGTAGTTATGGCTGACTCGGTGCGATGCGTACATGACATATACTATTAAGTCCCCTCTCTCGGCGTCCTGCCCCTCCCTGAGAACCTTGATTCGCTCGGCGTTAATGAATCGCGGTACGATTTCCACAGAGACTATGCCTGTATTCACCAGATAAAAAGGCTCCGATCGTCGCTAAAGATTATTGAGTCACCCTCGTAATCGTCTCACGGGAAGAACCTGATGACCTTGTAGTTGACTAAACCGAGCCACAACAGGCCTCCTAGAGAGAAGTTGACGTAGGGCAGGACCCAGTAGACTCTGTTTATGTCCAGTTTGAGTATGAGGACGGAGAGCGGAATGAAGACGTAGATCAGCGACAAGAGACTGAGCGGATGAAACCCGGTGAGGGTGATCGCGAAGTAAACGAGACCAACCCAGAATAACGTCACTAAAATTAAAGACACGTTCCGTCCCAGTAGGACCGGCGTCGTGATTATCCTTGACTTTCTGTCGTATTCGATATCCGGTACCGCTGAGAATATGTGCATGGCCGCAACGTGGAGGAACGCTGCTATGAGCACCGATGATTCAGGTAACTTACCTGAGGCTATGTAGTGGCCGAATATCCCCGGCATTATGTAGAGGTAGTTCGAGGAGAAGTCGATGAACGGTATACTCTTGAATCGGAGTGGGGGAGCGCTGTAAAAGATGGAGAGGAAGAGAAAGCCCGCAAAGAGCAATCTGGCGAACCCATCCTGAAAGAGCATCAAGAGGAGACTCAACGCGATCACTCCGATGAGCAGTCTCTTCAGTCTGGTCCTCCTCTCGCCTATGGCTACGAGCTCCTTCTCCGTCTTCTTGGGGTTCAGCACATCGGTTGAGAGGTCGTAGTAGTCGTTGATTCCATAGATCAGAACGTTGGCGGGAATGAAGAAGTAGATCAGGTAGATGTAATACTCAGGTCTGAGGAAGTCGTTGAAGCCTGAAGCACCGAGAGTATAACCAACCACGTAAGTCCCGGCAGCGTATATCCAGAACCTGAAGCGCGATATTTTTAGAATCTCTACCACGATCTCAGTCAGGTACAGGAGGCAGCACCCCAGGGCAGCTTGTAACGGATCGCGCAGACGAGGTTCGCGTACGCCTTGTAAACTATCTGAGACCTCTGGGGTTTTACCTTCCTCTGGAAAACGATCCACGGATTCCTGTAAATTATCTTTGCGGTATCTTTGTACATGTCCGATGCCGTCTTTATCGGGATCAAATAACGATAGGGGATGTAGATGTAGCCTCTCTCAGCGAACCTCTGCCACTCCAAGTACCTCTTTATCTGCTCGCGGATGAATCTACTAAACGCCTCCCGTCTCTGAGAGAAGTACTTTGGATCTAAACTGTTCAGTCCGTACCTCCTCAGGTCCTCGAGCGGTAAGTACTGCCTACCCAACTCAAGGTCCTCTTGGACGTCCCTGATGAAATTGATGTACTGCATGGCTCTCCCCTGATGACGCGCATATATGAAAGACTCCTCACTTAAACCCAGTATCCTAGCCATGAAGAGACCGACGACCTCCGCAGAGCCATACATGTAGTGTAACAGTTCGTCTAGCGTACTATAGGTCTTCTTGTAAAGGTCCATCTCCATCGCGTCGAGGAATGCCATCACCCACCTAGTATCGAAGTTTCTCTCCCTTGACAGATCTAAAAAGTTCTTGATCACGACGTCCTTGGTCTCCCCACTACTCTCCGCCTTCTCATACTCGCGCCTGAACTCATAAAAGCCCTTGACGTCCGGGGGCACTCTATCGACGAAGTCGTCTGCTTTTCTCAGGAACGCGTAGAGCTTGAAGACGTTCGTCCTGACCTCTGGCGGAAAGAAGAGAGCCGAATTGAAGTAGGTCATGCTACCCTGTTTGAAGATCCTGTAGATCACCGGGTCAACGGGCACCCAATCTCGGTTTAACACTACCTCATCACCTCCCTCCTGATCTTCTCGCGAACTATCTCGGCGGATATCAGGACCATCGGTACGCCAATTCCCGGATGGGTGTACTGACCTGTGTAGTAGAGGTTCTTGACCTTGGCACTCCTGTGTCTCGGTCTCCAGAAGGCAGTCTGTCTTAGGGTGTGCGCGAGACCAAGCGCGGATCCCCTGTACGAGTTGAAGCGCGATGAGAAGTCCTGAACGCTGAAGAACCTCTTCACGACGATCCTATCCTCGATCCGGTCCCCCGTCTTCCTCTCAAGATCCCTCAGAACGTTCGTAAAGAGCCTCCCGCGTTCCCTCTCACCGTCCTCGAGACCCGAGGCCACGGGTATCAGGAGGTATACGGCCTCTCCGTCCTTAGGTGCTGCTGAGGCATCGGTCTTGGAGGGGACATGAACGTAGTATGAGGCGTAATCTGGCCACCTTGGGCTCCTGTCATCGAAGATCTGTCTGAAGTTCTCGCTCCAATCGCGCTCTAATACCACGTTGTGGTTTATCAGATTGTCGACCTCCCCCCTCACACCCAAGAACGCTAACAACGCGGACGGCGTAAAGGTCTTCCTCTCCCAGTAACGTGAGTCGTAAGTCCTGTGAGCATGGTCTAGGAGTTTAGTCTCGAAATAAACGTAATCGCCGTTGACTACCACGACGTCCGCATCTAGCGAGTGGCCGTCCGCGTAGACCCTCCGTACCCTTCCACCCGTGACTTCTATCTTCTTGACCTCGGATCCCAATATGAAGTCGACCCCATAAGATCTGGCAAGTCCGTATATCGCCTCGACCACTCTCCTGATACCTCCAATAGGGTGATAGACGCCGCCTATCAGCTTCACGTAGTTGAGCAGAGAGTAGAAAGACGGACACCTAGAGGGTGGAGTGCCGATGAAGCCGATCGAGTAGAGTAAGATCTTCCGCGCCTTATCGCTCTTGAACGTCCTTTTAACGTAACTCTCGACCGATTCAAAGATGTTGATCTTTATACCCTGTAAGAATATCTCGCGGTTAAAGATGCTCAGTGGAGAGTCAAGGTCGAGGTAGAGGGTCCTTTTGATGCTCTCGTAGAGCTCCTCACCCTTGGCTAGAAACCTGCGAAGCTTAGCACCACCGTCCTCCTCGAGACGATCGAACAGGCCGTACACCTCCTCTACATCCGAGCTTATATCCACGGTCTCACCGTCATCGAAGAAGACTCTGTAACTCGGGTCGAGTCTCTGGAGCTGATAGAGGTCACCGGGCCTCTTACCGAAATGTCCGAAGTAGCGCTCGAAAACGTCAGGCATGAGATACCACGTGGGGCCAGTATCGAAGTTGAACCCGTCCTTACTGAAGGAGCCCGCCCTTCCACCCACCGACTCGTTCTTCTCTACCACGGTGACGTTGTGTCCGTCTTTCGCTAGGAGAGCCGCGACCGCGAGTCCACCTACCCCCGCCCCAACGACCAATACGTCTAGGTCCCGATTTCGTCTGTTTTCCTCCGATAACTTATCAGCTGTATCCGGCTCGCTGTCGGCGGCCTCGATCATTTGAGACACTATGTTGATTTCGCGTTACGGACTTAAAAACTAGCAACATCTACTCATCCCAGACAATCCCTTTGAAATCAAATACTATAAGAACTCTGCACAATTGAATACGAAGAATTTTTAATTTGTTTATTTAACCTAAATTAAAATATATTTGAGTGGAGTCAGCAATTGTTGTACAGCATCGCTGAGAGGGTTCGATATAGTGTGCGGTCAACCATCACCTGAGTGCTGAAGTTCGCAGTAGCTTGACCATCGAGGAGACGAAGAAGATAAGGGTTGCTACCAGCGCTATGGCCCCCCCAGAACTGACCGCGAAATAATACGAGATGTAGAGCCCTATAATGACCGAGACGACCCCCGCCAAGAGGGAGATCGAGAACATCTGGGACATCCTCCCCGCGAACATGTAAGCCGTGGCCCCGGGCGCTATCAGTAGGGAGACCACCAGAATTATCCCGGCGGTCTGGATAGAGGCGACTATGCACAGTGACAAGAGGCTCATGAGCATGTAGTGTATCAGTGACGCGGGGAGACCAATGACCTTGGCGTAGATGGGGTCGAACGTATACACTACTATCTCCTTCATGAATAGCCCCACTATGATGAGGACGATCGAGGCGGACGCTGACGTGAAAAGGAGCTCATCATATGTGACCCCGAGTACGTTGCCGAAGAGCACGTGGAATATGTCGACGGTTGGTCTGAGCCGACTCAGGATGACCAGTCCGAGCGCGAATGCGCCAGTTAAAACTATGCCAATGGCGGTATCGTTTCTCACCTTGAACTTGGTCTCGGTGTAGCCTATGAGAAGAGAAGACCCGATCCCGGCAACGAGTGCACCGATGACCAATGGCACGTTCAGGGCGACCGCAATTGCAATACCCGGGAGGACGGAGTGCGATATCGCGTCACCGAGTAGAGCCCAGCCTCTGATAACTATGAAGCAGCTCAGGATAGAGGTCACTATGCCCACGACGATAGACGTTACCAGTGCTATTTGCATGAAGTTGTATTGGAAAGGTTCTAAGAGCAACTGTATCAATCCCACTTAGCCACCCGCCTGACGTCACCCAGATGCATGGCCACCCTCTCACTGCCATATACTAGTTTCATGTTCTCTTCCGTGAGGACTTCTCGTGGACGGCCGTAGGCGATGACCCTCCCCTTCAAGAGAAGGACACCGTCGAACAGCTCTAGTGTGGAACTTATGTCATGTGTGCTCATGATTATCGTCTTGCCCTTTCTCTTCAATTCTAATAAAACATCGAATAATTTGTCCTCGGCATCCGCGTCTAGACCTGCAAGAGGCTCGTCCATGAGATACAGATCGGCGCCTTGAACGATGGACCGAGCTAAGAATGCGCGCTGTTGCTGACCTCCCGACAGGTCAGATATCTTCCTCTCAGCTAGATCTTCCATGCCGACCGCTCTAAGTGCCTCCGCGACCGACCGATCACCCTTCGGGACGCCCTTGAGGATTCCAACGGTCTTTATCTTACCCATCGCAGCGAGGTCCCAGACTGTGAGAGGGTAATCCCAGTAAACCTCCTCCTTCTGAGGGACGTAGGCTGTCCTACCTCTCACCGTCCTGGGCTCTCTCCCGAATATCAGGATCTTCCCATTAGTTGGTCTCACCAAACCTATGATAGTCTTGAAGAGTGTGCTCTTCCCTGATCCGTTGGGCCCAACGACCGCGACCATCTCCCCTATCTTTACGTTGAGCGAGACCCCTGTGAGAGCTGTGATGGACTGATACCTCACGGTTAAGTCAGTTATCTCTAAGGCGCTCATCAACAACCCTCCCTTAGCCCGCCTACTATGGTCTCCACGTTATGCCTCATCATTCCTATATAACCGTCAAGACCCGTGTCCAGAGGCGGTATGCTGTCGGTGAAGAGCCTGCCCGCTATCCTGCCATCGACCTCCCTGGCGAGTGCCTCCATCACTCTGGGTGAGAGGGTGGTCTCGATAAAGAAGACACACAGCCCGCTCTCACGTACCTTGGACAGGACGCGGACTATATCAGACGCCGAGGGCTCTATCTCGGTGACTATCGAGTAGAAGTATCCTACGACTCGGAAATCGTATGCCCTGGCGAAGTACTGGAACGCGTTCTCCTGAGTGAGTAGCAACTTCTTCTCCTCTGGGAGGACCGAGACCTTCTCCCTGATCCACGCATCAAGTTCTAAGAGCTGCGCGATATACTTCCTCGCGTTCTCCTGATAGGTCAAATTGTTTACCGGGTCAATCTCTATGAATGCGTCCCTGATCCTCTCAACGTAACCGATTGCAAGCCTGACGTCCATCCACATGTGAGGGTCTGGTTTACCTATATAGGGGCCGTCGGGTACGAGGACGATTCTATCGTCTAACCTCTCTGTAACTCTGACGAAAGTCGCCTTGGATCCAGCCCTCAATAGCTTAATGACCCACTGATCGATAGCGTGACCGTTGTAGAGTATCAACCTCGCTCTGTGGGACTTGATCACGTCCTGAGGCGTCGGCTCGAACGTGTGAGGGTCCCTGCCTGGCTCTATCAAGTACTCCACTACCCAAAGGTCACCCGCCACCCTCCTCGCCATATCCCATATTATGGTGGTGGTGGCCAGAACCGTCCGTGAATCCGAGTCACCGGACTCGCCCTCTCCGAGCGACCCACTAAAGAAATTTAACGTTAGCACTACGAGAGCTAATGCAATCAACCCATAGGAGGTCTTCGTATACATTAAATACCACGCTACCTCGAAATCTTTGCCGGTTGCAAATCTCTGATACCTATAATATATACCTTCAAAGTACGGGTAAAAGCTTGAATAACGACTTAAAAGCGATGAGATTACTCATGACATATGATCGAGTTGACAACGCTCTTAAACTCTGAGATACTGACCAACCTCATCCTGGTGATAGTCGGATTGGTCATAGGGTACGGGATCGGCCGCGTGGTCAAGGGTGCTCTCATAGTGATCGCCGGGCTGTTTCTGCTCACCCTTCTAAGCGCCTCTATCCTTTTACCAAGGCCTATCGAAGAGATAGTCTCTGATTGGTCGGTTCCACTCGAGGTCTTGAAGTTCCTGACCGACTTGGTATTCGGCCTTCCCACACTCACCATCGGTGTGATAATCGGTTTCATTCTCGGGTTAATAAAGTGATCTTTTTGCTACGTAATCTATATACTCTATTTATAGATAAATATATTGTAAGGTGCAAACACATATAATTATTTAGGTGTGTGCTACGTTAACGCAGGGTAATAGAACGACAACTAGGTCTCGTATACCGCTACATGTAAGCGGTTTCTTCAGCCCCGTCCTCAGCCTAGACCCGATACGTAGCGGATCGATAGGCGCTGGAATCGTCATATCGCCGGGAGTGGAGTGCGTCTTTAGTACTGAGGTGGGGGAGGGCGCGGAGGTCCTGATGAACGGGAGGCCCACTCAAATTGAACCTGTGAGGTATCTGTTGAATAAAATGGGAAATTGGCCGGTCTCCATGAGGTTCTACACGAGTGCCCCTCTAGGGGTCGGTTACGCGGTCAGCGCGTCGACCGCAATAGCCTCTGCACTGGGGTTCGCTGAATTACTGAATAAATCTGAGACGGAGGCCTTCAAGCTGGCTCACGAGGCTGAGGTGGTATCTACGACCGGACTGGGTGACGTTCAGGCCATAGCGACTGGAGGTGAACTGGTCGTTAGGGTCAAACCAGGGCCGCCAGGTATCGGTGAAGCCTACACGCTTCCCGTGGATCGAAGTCTCAGCTTCGTAGGCGTCGGACTTGGTAGGATGTACACCTCAGAGATGTTCTCCGTCTACGGTGAGAGGATCGTCAAGTACGGCGCGATCGCGAACGAGATGTTCACCCGCGACCCCACCCTTGAGAACTTCATACTGACCTCCGAGTGGTTCGCGAGGAACGTAGGGTTCATGAACGATGAGATCAGTGATGCCATCAAACCCGTGAGGGGATCGATAGTTGGCGCGAGCGTCAAGAAGAAGCTGCTCTTCGTACTCGTGGAGAAGGAGGACGTCTTCTATGTGGTTTCACACCTCCGTAAGATCTTCGGGAACGCAGAGGTCTTCGAGATAGGTGGTGGTATATGGAGGACGCGACCATCCCAGAGAGTCATCCAAGATATTGGTCTCTGATCAAGAGGCGCAGGATAGTCGAGGGGTACCGGAGGGGGATCGTCGTCATAGACGGCCTCATATCGCACGGTAGAGGTGAGGCTATCGATTACATCATCGGTGAGGTGACGCACCAGCCGGCACTGGAGGCCGCTAAGGCAGCCACCGCGTCACTACTGACCGCCTCGAGGCCCGTGATCTCGGTGAACGGTAACTCTGCGGCTCTCGCGGGCGGTCTAATAGTGGAGCTTGCGGCGATCACGGGCGCTGTTTTAGAGGTTAACCTTTTTCACTGGAGTGCTGAACGCGCGTACCGGATCAGGGACCACCTAATGGAGCTTGGAGCCGTGTCGGTACTGGTCCCAGACGGTGAAGAGAAGGTCTACATGGAGGGCCTTAAGAGCGAGAGGGGTAGGGTCTGCAGAAACGGTATACTCGCCGCTGATACCGTGCTCGTGTCCATAGAGGACGGTGACAGGACCGAGGCCTTGAGGGCAGCCGGGAAGCGGGTCCTAGCGATAGACCTCAACCCCTTCTCTAGGACGGCTCAGAGGGCTAACGTGACTATAGTGGACGAGATAGAGAGGG
Source organism: Aigarchaeota archaeon (assembly GCA_025059745.1). Lineage (GTDB taxonomy): Archaea > Thermoproteota > Nitrososphaeria_A > Caldarchaeales > Calditenuaceae > JANXDH01. The sequence continues at coordinate 91,071 of JANXDH010000005.1, forward strand.
CGTTGAGCAACATGATAAGGCTATCAAGAGAGCTCCGTGATGAGAAAAAGGAGGAGTTACTGAGGATAGTGGAGTGCTTCGATAACGCCCTGAACCTCTCAGAGATGATCGGGATAATAAGGGACCGTTTAGGACTAATGGCCGGACTGGAGGGTTGTGAGGACTATGACTAAACTCACGACGAGGGATCTGATCTCGATGAAGAGGCGAGGTCAGAAGATCACTATGATAACCGCATACGACTACCCGACCGCTCTGATAGCCGATAAAACTGGGATCGATGTGCTGCTGGTGGGCGACTCGGCGGCCATGGTTGTATTGGGAGAGCGAGACACCAGATTCATCACCCTGGAAGAGATGCTGGTCTTCTCAAAGGCCGTCAGCAGGGCCGCGGAGAGGGCGCTAGTGGTCGGCGATATGCCGTTCATGTCCTACCAGGTGTCCGCGGAGGAGGCAGTGAGGAACGCAGGTAGGTTCGTTAAGGAGGGCCGGGTAGATGCGGTAAAAGTGGAGGGGGGAGAGGAGTTCTCCGAGATCATATCGCGTATCGTGAGGTCAGGTATACCCGTTATGGGTCACATAGGCGTCACACCACAACGCGACGTGATGAGCACCGGATACCGACTGAGGGGGAGGAAGGTCGATGACCTCGAGAGGCTTCTAAGGGACGCACTTTCCTTGGAGAGGGCGGGAGCCTTCTCGATAGTCCTGGAGTTCGTTACAGAGGAGGCCGCTAGGATAATAACCGAGAGACTCTCGGTACCTGTGATCGGGGTCGGTTCAGGGCTATACTGCGACGGTCAGTGCCTCGTCGTCCATGACCTCCTCGGCATCTACCCGAACCCGCCGCCTTTCAGCAAAGCCTACGCTAACCTCTCGAGCGTGATGGCCGGTGCGATCGAGAAGTTCAGGGACGACGTGATATCGTCTAGGTTTCCTGACGAGTCAAGGAGGTTCCACATGGACAAGGAGGAGCTCGAGAAGGTCCAGGAGAGGCTTAAGGGACTACCCGAAGTGTGACCATCCTCTATCCTCAACCTCGATCAACCTGCCCCTCCACCTCGCATAGACCCGGCCCGTACCCGATCTCACGCGACCTATTACCTTCATCTCAGACCCCACTCTATCCAGCGCTTCCCTGACGACATCGATTCTTCTCTCGTCGAGCGTCACGACCAACTCGAACTCCTCACCTCCGTGCATCACCAGCTCGTAGACGTCAGCACCCTCCATCTTCGCGAAGTCCTCGACGAGTTCGTGGACTGGTAGGGTCTCAATCTCGATGTCAACGGAGCTCGCCCTCGCCATGTTGTACAATGAGACTGCAAGCCCATCACTACTATCTGTCATGGCAGAGGCTAATCCCACCTCGCTCAGTATGGGCCCCTCGAGTACCCTGGCCTTCGGTCTGAAGCATATCGCCCTCAACTCGTCGTACAGTCCGCCCTCCCTCCTCATTAGGGAAGCACGCAACCCCGCAGCGTGTGCACCGAAGGTACCAGTGACGACGACCACATCACCGACTCTCGCACCGCTCCTGCTGACGAGCCTCTTAGCTTGACCCATGACCGCGCAGTCGACTAAGACCTCCTCGGTCTTGCTGACGTCCCCACCGATGATCTTCCCGCCGTAAGCACTCACCGCGTCGTCTATCCCCCCCCAGAGTTCGCGAAATGCGCTCTCCTCTAATTCGTCCATCATACCCAAGGAGACCAGATAGTAAGTCGGCCGCGCGCCCTTCGCGGCTATATCACTTACTGCGCTGGTAACCGACTTAAACCCGAAGTCCCTCATGGTGATGCCTGGCGGTGCGTCGGTAGTCCACACCGACATATCGACACTCATCACTGCGATCCCACTTACCTCTACCGCTGCAGCGTCATCACCGATAGGCAGGCTGGTCTCCCCGTACCTCTTTAATCTCTCAAGTATGTAGTTGACGACCCACCTCTCTCCCAGCTCCCCTACCCTCAAATCGCTACGTGCATTAGAACCTCTCGATTAAATAACGGTAACCTGGCGCGTACTAATGGATATATTGACGGATTGGGGTAGAACTGAGTTGAGTTGGGGTCTTTCGATTACGAGATGAAGTGGGCGAAGGTGTGGTCTGAGCTGAGAGTCTATGAGGCTGACCCCGATCCAGATAGGGAGAAGTTCTTCATCACCTTCCCCTACAGCTATCAGAACGGTCCCCTCCACGTAGGTCACGGGTTCACCGCTACTAGGGCCGATGTAATAGCGAGGTTCTACAGGATGATGGGGTACAACGTCCTCTTTCCGTGGGCGTGGCACTGGACAGGTGAGGCGGTGGCGGGACTGAGCGATCGACTGAAGAGGGGCGATTCTGCGGTGATAAAAATGCTTACAGAGGTAGATAAGGTCGATGAATCGATGTTGGAGAAGTTCACGGACCCCGCGTTCATCTGTAGTTACTACACAAAAGAGAACAGGGAAGTTGTCAAGGCGATGGGGTTCTCGGTTGACTGGCGCAGGGAGTTCTACACGACCGACCTCCACCCCTACTACAGCAAGTTCATCGAGTGGCAGTACGTGACTCTCGAGAAATTGGGTAGGGTCAAGAGAGGATCGCACCCTGTCGTTTGGTGCCCCTCATGCAAGAGTCCAACTGGCGATCACGACCGTCTCATAGGAGAGGGGGTGTCCCCGACCGAGTTCACATTAGTCCTCTTCAGGTGTGGGAACCTCTATTTGGCCGCGGCAACTCTGAGGCCGGAGACAATCTTCGGTACTACCAACGTCTGGGTAAACCCTAACGCGACCTACGTCAGCATAGTGACCGGCGGAAGAGAGATTGTGGTGAGCAAGGAGGCGGCCCTCAAACTGGTCGAGCAGATGAGTGACATCTCGATCGGCGGAGAGATCAAAGGCCGGTCGTTAATAGGTCAGGTATGCGAGGTCCCAATCACCGGCGAGAGGGTGATCGTGTTACCCGCGAGGTTCGTCAACCCCCTGGTGGGTTCGGGTGTGGTCTACAGCGTCCCCTCCCACGCGCCGTACGATTACGCGGCGTTGAAAGAGTTGAAGGCGAAGGGTGTTGGTGAACCACTAGACCACTCGCTCGACGAGATCGTAGCCAGGATTCAGCCCATATCGATAATCTCCGTGAGGGGCGCACACCAACACCCCGCAGTGTGGAAGGTTGAGGAGGCCGGGATCGTCAGTCAAGACGACGAACGTCTTGAGGACCTCACTAAGGAGGTCTACGCTCTCGAGTTCTACAACGGGACAATGAGAGAGAACTGCGGTGAGTTCGCGAACCTACCCGTCCCAAAGGCCAGGGACTCGGTAAAGATGAGGTTGACCGATACGGGAAGGGCCTTGGTGATGTACGACCTCACTGAGAGAGTGGTCTGCAGGTCAGGTGATGAGTGCATAGTGAAGGTGGTGCGTGACCAGTGGTTCCTGAACTACTCGGACGCTCAGTGGAAGAACGAGACGAAGGGCTTGGTGATGGAGATGGACATCTACCCAGAATCGGCGAGGCAGTGGTTCCTGAACGTCATAGACTGGCTGAGGGACTGGCCCTGTGCGAGAAAGACCGGTCTGGGGACGCGTCTCCCCTTCGATAAGGACTGGATCGTCGAGACCCTTAGTGACTCAACAGTCTACCAGGCCCTCTATACCATCGCCCACCGGCTCAACGACAGCTCGATCAAACCCGAGAACCTTAAAACCGAGTTCTTCGATTACGTCTTCCGCGGAGTCGGAGACCCAGGGGACGTCTCGAGAATTACCGGCGTGGACGTTAAGACGCTCGAGGAGTTGAGGTCAGAGTTCACGTACTGGTATCCGTTGAACCTCCGCATATCCGCCAAGGAGTTGGTCTCCAACCACCTCACCTTCTTCATCTTTCAACACGTCGCGCTATTCGACCCGAAGTTCTGGCCGAGAGGAATTGGAGTCAACGGCATGGTCCAGGTCGAGGGCGCGAAGATGTCTAAGAGCAAGGGGAATTTCGTGACGCTGAAGTCGGCGCTCAGAGATTATGGCGCAGACGGGACCAGACTGAACCTCTTGTTAGCCGCAGAAGACATGGACGACCCAGACTGGAGGTCTAAGAATGCCGAGGAGATGGCTGAGTTCGTGAGTAACTTCCTCAGGACCATCTCAGAGTACAAGGATTGCGAGATCGAGAGCAACTGGACCTTGGTAGACAGGTGGTTGATGAGCAGGCTGAGGCTGAACCTCAGGGGCATCTCAGACAACCTCAAGAAACTCAAGACTAGAAGTGCCACCGCCATCGTAACTTACACCATGATGAACGACTGGAGGTGGTACGTGAGGAGGAGGTTGAGGCCAGGTCCCGCCTCGAGACATTACATTGACAGCTGGGTCAAGGTCATGTCGATATTCGCACCATTTGTTGCAGAGGAGGCCTGGTCCATTTTAGGCAACGAGGGTCTCGTGATAGCCCAGCACTGGCCCTCGTTAGACGGCATCGAGTACGATGAGGTCCCGTTGTTGGCCGAGGAACTCGTCGGGAGGTTGCTGAGTGATGTGAAGAACGTGATCGAGGTAACTGGACGTCAGATTCAGAGACTTTACATCTACCCATCGCCCCCCGAGTATCTAAGACTCGTCGATCACGTACTCGAGATCGGTGTATTCGAGGTCATAAGGAGGCCCTCTGAGGTTATTAGGTTCGCCATCAGCAGCTTGGGTGTAGAGGGGCGCAGCGCTCATAAATTGGTGCAGCGATTGACTGAGATACTAGAGGTTCTAACCCATAGGTACCAGAAGCAGACTCTACTGAGGGTCGCCGAGATCGAGCCTGAGATCTACAATGAGACGAGATCTTTCCTCAGTAGGGAGCTAGACGCGGAGGTAATCGTCTCGGCTGAGGACGTCGATCCGATGGGCAAATCACTCCAAGCCTTGCCTTTTAAGCCAGGCATCTACGTGGAGTGGAAGAGTTCATGATCTAGCTCGAGAAAGCGCTAATTAGGCCTTCACTTCGGGTTGTTGTGTGGTAGATGGTTGCTTGGCGACCCGCGAGATGCCGTGTCGGTAGAGGTGGAGTAGCAATCCAAAGAGGATAAGGGACATCCCCATGTTGAACATCGAGACGTTCTGCATATTCGCAAAGTAGGTCTGGAACGCCAACAAGGTCGTTAAGACCATCAGGGCGAAGACTACTGTAGTAGCGACCAAAAGCCCCTTGCTCGACAGTACGAAGGGTTTCGCGGGCGTAGGCCTCCTCGGCGGTGAAGGTTTGGTAATGAACCTGTACGTTATGAAGAACCCGAGTAGGGTGAGCGCGGTTATGCTGCCGTAGAAGATGGTTGGCTCTATATACAGCTGCTCGAACGGGGTGGGTTGAGAGAAATCGACGTAGAACCCCCACAGGGTTGTGAAGATTATCAGTATGATCGAGGATATTCCTAAGGCCGTAAAGAAGGGCCTGTCCCTCCAACCCAGCTTCCTCGACTTGTCCACGAAGGGTATGATTAGGAACATGATCGTGAAGAGGAGCGGAAGTAGTGCCCCTGAGAAGAACCTCTCGGTCCCCGTTCGTATGAACGCATAGATCGCCGTCAGATACCACTCGGGTACGGTTATCTCAGGTAGTGAGGGGTCGAACCTAAGACCCAGGTGTACGGGGAACATCCCTCCGGCAACGAATATCCCTCCTACCAGCACCAAGACGATGGGTATGTCCAGCACTAAGAACCTCGGTATGTGGAATGCCATCAAGACCAGCATTATCATCGGTATTATGAAGACGTGGAGGGCATAGAACCTTACTATGAGGTCGAACAATCCTCCCCCGATCAGTATGGGCGCGACTGATGGGCCTATGACGGGTGCTGCGAAAGTCAGACCGGTCCCTATGTTGATTGCTAGGAGAGCCCTTTGGTTCAGGATGAGATCGTAACCTGTATAGGCCTCGAGCACGGTCAGTATGCCTAACAGTATTCCGGTGACCCAGAGTACCTCGTTCTTTATCTTGTACCTGCCACTGAAGTACTGATAGTAGAGGTGAGCAACAGCCAACAGGACCATGAGGTTAGAGGCGTGGTAATGTAGGTTCCTCATGATGAAGCCGAAGGGGACCTCCTCCTCGATCTCCTTGACGCTCAACCAGGCGAGCTCGACGTCAGGTCTGTAGTAGAACATCAGGAAAGCCCCGCTTATACCCAGGACGATGAAAGTGACTGTTGTAAGAGTACCCAGGTATCCGTAGGGGCTCAGGTACTGCTGCGGTATGGTGAACTTGAAGGACAGGAAAGGCGTCCTCTCTAATCGATCAACAACCCATTTGTATAAGCTCTCTCCGAGGTCCCTGAGAGTCTTGGGACGGTCGCTCATCTGCCCTACACCCTCTTTACCATAGAATCGGGCGTCCTATCCCTCCAGTTCCTCCCATATCCGAGAATACCGTCTATGCCTACTGCGTAGACGTCTCCGGTGGACTCCTCGACCTCCAACTCTACCATGGGGAGCGCATTCGTAGGATAGGTCTGATAGAGTACCGGCCCCTCTATTCCCACACCGTCCTCCTCCCTATACACGGAACCGTGGCAGGGACATATCAGCTCACCCCTCTGAGGGAAGTACGAGGGTAGGCACCATAGGTGTACGCAGACCCTACTGAACGCTCTCAGCTTGTTGTCCTTGGTCTTTATCAGGATGAACTGCCTGAAGGGGTCTGAATCGATCTTCTGATCGCCAGTCTTGGGATATACGAAGTTCACGTAGCTCCCTGGCTCGGAGAGTTCCTTTAGATTCGCTATCTTCTGACGGGGCAGCTCCTGCGTTTCCTTCCTGTAGAAGAAGTCCCTCCCGGTGGCTAGCGGCGCTATAGCCACCAAGGTCCCCGCTGCGAGAATGAACTTCAGGGCCTTCCGTCTATTCTCCATTTCATACACTAACTATCTGCTCTCAATATATACCTACTTCTAAGTGGAGCATTTAAGAAATTACCCACTTCATAGTGGCTCTATGTATTCTACCACATACGGACTCGTTTAGCTATAATAACGCGTGATTGATGTAAAGGTCCGTGGCCGCGGTGGTGTAGTGGAAGCACTCCGGGCTGTGGACTGAGCTGGGCGGTAGATACCCGGCAGTCGTGGGTTCGAGTCCCACCCGCGGCCTCCTCAATCAGGCCAGCTCCAGGACTTGTACAGGATGTACGCGTGCCCGCGTCTGAAGAACCTATGCCTCACCTCACTGAACGTCACGGAATGGGCCGCTGGAACCTGATCACTACACTCGTCATCAGAGCGAACGACGCGGAAACCAACTACATCTCCTGCCCTAGACCCGTACGGCTCCTCGCTCACCATCCTACGGCCCTCTATGAGCGATGCGGCGAAGTTGAGCGCGTCGTCATATTCCTTGAAGATAATCCTCTGGGGGAGAAGAGCGCGGGAGTCGACCCATCCCTTGCCCTGAACGAAGAACTCTAACCCGTAACCTCCCATCAGTCCTCCCTCATCCTCCTCGCCCTCCACCTGACCAGAGATTCGTCGAGCAATCCAAGGCCGACGAGGCTGAGGCCGAGACCCAGTAAGTGGAACGACCCTGACCACAGGGCGATCAGCAGGAGACCGCAGGAGACCGTCACTAGGTTCCCTACTAAGCTGCCGGAGAGCGCGAACAGGGCCGTTATCAACAAGACCGTGGAGAGAGGTAAAAAGAATTGAGGAGATAGGTGTCTCAACGGGTTAAGGGGTTCGACCAGCAGCGAGCTGATCAAGGTGAAGGTGAGTAGAGCGCTCACCGCGTACCTCGGCATGAACTTCACCCTCAGACGAGGCCTAACTACCCTGACGAGCGTGAATGCCGAACCACAAGAGGGACAGACCGACTTCCATGCCTGAAGATGGACTTCGTGGTCGCACTTGGTGCACTTGAAGAGGTGTCTCTCCTTCACGACCTCCTATCAGAGAGCGGTTCGGGGTTAATAAATGAAACCGTTACTAACAGTATTGATGGCTATATATCGGGGTCTGTAAGGGAGATTGTGTTCAGAGAGGACTCGGAGGTGACCGATGAACCTTACGACATAATAGTGATAGGATCCGGCCCGGCTGGGTACACCGCGGCCATCTACGGCGCGCGCGCTAACATGAGGGTGCTTGTGATAGCCGGTCTAACACCCGGGGGTCAGCTGATGATCACCAACCTCGTGGAGAACTACCCGGGCTTCCCAGAGGGGATCGTCGGTCCAGAGCTGATGGACAACATGAGGGCCCAAGCCGAGAGGTGGGGGGCCAGGATAGTATACGAGGACGCGACCGATGTGGACCTCGATACCTACCCATTCCTCGTGAGGACCGATAACAAAGAGTACAGTGCGCTCTCGGTGATAGTAGCAACTGGCGCGGCCCCGAAATGGTTAGGCCTTCCATCGGAGCAGAGGCTGATAGGCAAGGGAGTCTCGAGCTGCGCGACCTGTGACGCTCCGTTATTCAAGAACGCTGATAATGTAGTGGTTGTCGGTGGCGGAGACTCGGCGATGGAGTACGCACTGTTCACCGCGAATCTCGTCAAGAAGGTCACGGTCGTACACAGACGGGACAGCCTCAGGGCCTCTAAGGTGTTACAGCAGAGGGCGTTCAGCAACCCCAAGATAGAGTTCATCTGGAACAGCGTAGTCGTGGATGTCCTGGGCGACTCTAAGGTGACCGGGGTGAGGGTCAGGAACGTGGTTACAGGGGAGGAGTCGGTGATCCCTTCTAACGCAGTCTTCGTGGCGATCGGTCACAGACCTGCCAGCGAGATATTCAGGGGTAAGCTAGAGGTCGATGAGGACGGGTACATAATCACAAAGGAGGTCGTGAAGACGAACAGGGAGGGCGTCTTCGTTGCAGGGGACGTGCACGACAAGAAGTACAGGCAGGCTGTAACTGCCGCGGGTTTCGGTTGTATGGCCGCCCTGGAGGCGATAAGATACGTGGAGGGCGTCAAGCTCTCTCTGAACGTTCCGCCGAGACAGCCGCGGATCTAGCTAAAGAGTGTGCTTCGGAGAGGTGAGGGGGGTAGCGCCATCCAGAGATCTCCAAGAGATCTATGATAGTCGTCATGTCAACCCTGTGACCGATGCTGGCGTAGAACGTCCTTCCATCATCGCCTGTGCAGACGATACCGACCGGTTCATCATCAACGAATATTAGTTCTCTCTCATTATGTCTGACGACGTCTCCGAAGAGTATGTGCTTTGCGACGCCTATCGTGGGGACGTCAGCCAGCACGCCTACCATGCTCGCCAACCCTGCCCTCCTCGGGTGCGCCAACCCGTGACCGTCTATGAGGAGTACTGAAGGCTTAGGGTCCAACGACCTCACGGTAGAGAACATGATCGGCCCCTCCCTCACGTACAACAAACCGGGCACGTAAGGGTAGTTAACTGGTGCGGATTGAACGACCTTCTTTAAAGGCACCTCCTCTGAGAGCCTCCAGACTACCGCGCCGCAGAATGCGACCCCGTTGGAGTAACTCACGTCAAGAGCACCCAATATCGTCGAGGAGTCTACCTCAAGGTGTTCTACAGCTACAGACCTCGAGATGAGCTCCTGAATCCTCTTGAAGAATTCGAGCGTGACCTCCTCCATCATGTCATCGTATTACCTGGTGTGGCAGATATATATCCTCCAGTTGTTCAGTACATCGTAGATGATAGGTCGGATATGGGCCCTCCTCAAGGGTCGGGGGACCAGAGTGAGCGAGGAGGAGCTTGAGAGGATGGCTCATCTACTTGAGGGTATAGGTGGGGGTGAGATCCGCGGGCTCTCGACTCGAGTGAGGGTCGCGAGAGAGGACGCAGAGTCCCTGATAAGGAGATCGAGATGCGTGACGTAAGTGCCGGGACTCTGAGAGCGGTGAGGGCCGCCATCGAGTTCGTCGAGTCATTGGGCGATGGGCTCGTCCTGGGCCTCGGGAGTGGGAGGACCGCAGAGACCCTCATAAGAGAGCTCGCGGAACGTCCCGGATCAAGAACTGGTCTGATCAGAGAGGTCGTGGCCACGTCTCTCCAGTCAGAGGTCACTGCCGCGTCTCTGAACTTCCGGACAATATCGCCTCTCTCAGGCTCAATCCCGGACATATACGTCGACAGTTTCGACCAATCGGACGGTAAAGGTAATGTTGTGAAGGGGGGCGGGGGGGCCTTGGCTAGAGAAAAGATCTTAATGTTCTCATCGAGGAGGGTGCTGATGATAGGGGACGAGACTAAACTGAGAGAGAGGATAGATATGCCGATCCCCGTAGAGGTCATACCATTCGGATGCTCTTACTTCAAGAGATTCGCTGAGTCCAGGGGTTGGAGGCCGGCGATGAGAACTGGTGCTGGAAAGTTCGGGCCGGTTGTCACGGATAACGGAAATATACTATTTGACGTCTCCGTACCCGTGGTCGATGACCCGATCAGACTTGAGGTGGAGATGAAGATGATACCTGGGGTAGTGGAGGCGGGGATATTCCCGAACAGAGGATATAAGATACTCGTCGGGAGATCTGACGGATCGGTCACGCAGTTGTGATGGAGGCATGGCTTTCAGGCATGGCCGTCTTAGAAAGGAATTGACCATGGATGCCGCGGAGTACACCTCTTCTCTGAGGGTCGACCTCGAGATCGTCAACGCGGCCCTCGTTATCAACGCAGTCCACCTCAAACAGCTCTATAGGCTCGGTTACCTGGATAAGTCCTCACTCGTCGCCGCCTTAACCGCCCTGAGGGAGCTCATGCGCAACCCACCCCCTATGACCGATTTCTCGTTGGAGGACGTTCACATAGTCATCGAGGAGGAGCTGAGGAGGAGGGTGCCCCTCGCCGCGGATATGCTTTCTCTCGGCAAGAGTAGGAACGACACAGTCTCGGCAGCCATAAGGATCAGGGTCAGGGAGCGAGGATGCGAACTGATCAAGGACTTGCTCGATCTAATCGTAGACGTAGTGGAGGTGAGTGAGCGCGAGGCCTCCACAATATTTCCCGTTTACACGCATATGCAGCCAGCGATGCCAGCGACTTACGGTTTCGTGCTCTCGTCGTACGCCTCGAGGCTGATCGGTGCTATACGATCATTGCTCAGATCTATCTCCGACTTGAACCGCTCGCCACTCGGCGCTGCCGCGATAGCCGGATCCTCCCTACCATTGGATAGACGGTGGGTCGCCGAGGAGTTGGGATTCGAGGGATTGGTGACGAACGCATTGGAGGCCACATCGTCCAGAGACTTCCTGATAGACGTGCTCGGATCGCTCTTGAGGATCGGCGTCATTTTCAGTGACGTGGGGGAAGACCTCGTGGTCCTTTCCAGCGCGGAGTTTGGCCTCATCGAGATGGACGAGAGCCTGTCCTCGACGAGCAGCATCATGCCGAACAAGAAGAATCCAGTCGTCGCGGAGGTCATGAGGACCAAGGTCGCGGAGGTCGTAGCAGAGCTAGTGAGGGTCGCCTCCATTATCTCGAGACGGTTCGGCGGCTACAACTTGGACCTCCAGCAGTCCACGGAATCGACATGGAGGGCCTTCAACTCTATCGAGTCAACAGTCCCGATGATAAGGGCTCTGATTAGAACTACTAAGGTCAATAGAGAGAAGTCTCTTTACGCCTGCAGACCGCCGATCGGGATGGTCGAGCTTGCGAACAAGCTCGTCTCTGATCACAAGGTCCCCTTCAGGACGGCTCACGTCATCTGTGGTGAGATATCGAGGGCTTTGGAGAGGGGGGAGTTGGAAGATTCGGAGCTCGAGTCTTTGATGAAGAGGCACGGACTCGCAATTAAATTGACGAGGGATGAGATCCACGAGATATTGGATCCTGTTAGGGTGGTCGAGTCGTACAGAACTGAAGGGTCAAGCAACCCATCGACGGTGAGGGATATGGCGAGGATGACGTTGAGAGAGGTAGAGGAACTGAGGAGGGCCGTGGAGGAGAAGCTAGAGGCATTCATGAGTATCTACGAGAGGGCCTTCAGCATCTGAAGCGGTTACCCCAGGTGTCCTCTATCGAGCTCGCTGACTGCGCTCCTTATCACCCTGACCGCTAGCTCGAGGTCCTTGAGACTGACTTTCTCGTAGTTCGTGTGGGCGAGCAGGGAGTTCCCGGGCCCGTAGGCCGCTATGTCCCTAGTCAGCTTGAAGAGCACGTTCATGTCGCTCGAGCCCGTCTTCTTCACGATCTTCGGCCTCTGCCCGTTCATTATCAGACCCCTCACCAACGCGCGTGGGACTGGAGACGAGACGCTCGAGCTGTAAGGCTCAGTAGAGTCCAGGACCGATAGGGTGCACTCGTGTAGCGACGTGATCGACTCGAGCTTGGAGACTATGTTAGAGAGCTGGGCGGATGGGGGGAACCTGATATTGACTATCGCCTCCGCGTATTCGGGTAATTTACTCGGCCAGTCACCGGCCTTCAGTACCGTTATGGCGGACGTCTCCTCCTCATACCTCCTGCCGTTGAAGATCGTTCTAACGTCGTAGAGTGCGTCGAGCAACTTGTCCAGTGCCGAATCACCCATGTAAGGAGCTGAGCTATGACCGCCCCTGCCCTTCGCAGAGATCATGACGGTGAGGCTCCCCCTATAGCTTATGGCGACACCTGTGACGCCCGTCGGCTCACCGATTATTATGTGATCGATCCTCGGCCTCCTCTCGAGTAACGAGAGCGCCCCGGTACCGGCCCCCTCCTCATCTACTAAACCCATCACCACCAACGTAGAGTTTTTCACCTCCACATCAGACCCCGCCTTGAGCATGGCAGCGAAGGGTCCCTTTGCATCGACAGCACCGCGACCCGAGACTGAGTCCTCGCTCCTCGAGACGTTCAACTCTCCAGGTATCGTGTCCACGTGACCTGCCAGCATGATGACTCTATCACCACTTCCCTTCTTGAAGACGTAATTGCCGACTGTGTCCCTCTCGAACTCATCGTATGCAAGTTCTCTCGAGAACTCCCTCATCAAGGGTTCTAACCGACTCTCTTGCCCGGATGGGGAATAGACGTTCAACAGCCTGAAGAGTAACGTACCTACGTCCAATCCATCGAGCTAGACCTCTTGTAGAATATATACCTCGCACCTCAGGAGCTTCTCCGCGCCGCGGAGACCGACCGAGTTATCACATCACCCGAGAACTCGACGTCCTCCTCGTTTATGAGATAGGGTGGGAGTAGCCTCAGGACCGTACCACCGGCCTTCAGGGTCAGGAGCCCGTTGAGCTGGGTCAACTTCAAGACGTCTGTGGGTGAGAACCTCAGATCCAGACCTACCATCAGTCCCCTCCCCTTCACCCCCCTCACGACGCTCTGTAGCTCGCTCGAGACCTCCAACAATCTCTTCCAGAGTCTCTTGCCCATGACGTCGCTCTTCTCGGGAACGGACTCCTTGATGAGTACATCGACTGCGGCCTCGACGGCCGCTAACGCTAATGGGTTGCCTCCGTAGGTAGATCCGTGCTCACCCTCCTCGACCCTGCCCGCGACCTCCTCTGATACTGCGACTAGACTCACCGGAAACCCTCCACCTATGGACTTGCCCGCGACCATTATGTCGGGCTCTATACCGGCCACGAGGTGAGCCCAGACCCTACCTGTCCTGCCGAACCCGGACTGAACCTCGTCGACTATCAAGTAGGCCCCCACCTCCCTGCACCGGTTCTCGAGCTCGCGGAGGAACCCCGAGTCGGCGACGTTCAGTCCTCCCTCACCTTGTACCGGTTCCACGATGACACCTGCTACTCCGTCATCGATCTTCCTCAACTGATCGAAGTCGTTAAACGGTAGGGACACCTGCTCCCAGGGAAACGGCTCGAAGCCCTGTTTGTAACGCTGGTTGTAAGTCACCGAGAGCGCCCCCATGGTCCTGCCGTGGAAAGCGCCCGTGAAGTAGACGAACCTCTTTCTGTCCTTCTGTTTCCTCGCGAGTTTCATGGCGAGTTCAACGCTCTCACTACCGCTGTTCAGAAAGTATACCTCCCTCAGATGATTGGGCAGGACCCGCGAGAGCGCCCTCAGACAGCGCTCGAGTACGGGAGTGTCGAAGATTGGCATGCAGACCATTAACTCCTCCATCTGTTCTTTTATTCGATTTATGATGAGGGGATTGGAGTGACCGAGGAAGGCCGCTCCGTTTCCGCAGTGGAAGTCTAGGTACCTCCTGTCCTGGGAGTCCCAGACGTACTGCCCCGAACCTCTGACTATCCTTATCCCACGACCGGCTGAAAAACCTAGGACACCCAATGACCCGTTCATCGCGTCCTTGATGTCCTAGTCACCTCCTCAGTTCCTTTATAGATCTTTCTATCATCTCTGCTGGGAGGTCGTAGTTCGTGACCCTCACGGTGTTCCTGAACTCGATGATACCGTTGACCTCGGAGACGTAAACCTCACCCTCCCTGTCCTCCATCAGGTCTATGCCCAGGACTCCGCCGCCTATAAAGTCACCGGCCTTAACGGCCACCTCTACCACCTCATTATCGAGCTTCGCGGGTACTGCTCTCGCCCCCCTTGCCGTATTGGTCTTCCAGCTCTCACTCACCCTGTAGATCGCAACCGGAACTTCGCCCCACAGATAAAATGCTCTGATGTCCCTGCCGGGCTTCTCGATGTACCTCTGGATCAGGTGTATCTTGAAGGTCGGGTTAGCGACCGTCTCCTTGAGATCTAAGATGTCATCGAGTGAGTCCGGATCGTGGGCCTTCATGACGTACCTCCCCCAACTACCGTGGATCGGCTTGATGACCACTGGATACCCGAGCCTCTCGGCGGCTCGTATGGCATCGGTCCTCGAGTAAGCCACCGCGGTCTCGGGGACTCGGATACCTCTCTTCGAGAGCAACGTGAGCGTGATCAACTTATCACCGGCCTTCCAAAGGACCTCTGGGTTGTTCACGGTGGGCACACCACTGTAGTGCAGATAGGACGCGACCGCGAGGGCCCTCGATTGACTGATGCACCTCACGAAGGAGACGCCCAACTCCTCACCTGGAGGCCTCGAGTCGATCCAATTCACCGAGTGCATCACATTTATGACTTCCAGCTCATGACCTAACCTCCTCGCCGCATCGATCAGAAGCCTCTCCTCCTCTCTCTGGACGTCGACGAATACAGAGATCCTAGCCATCTCTTACCTCGGGCTCTCACTCACCCCAGTCTTCAGAGATCCCCTCTGCAAGCCTTAACTTCTTCTTCCCCTCCTCTACGTACACCTCGACCTGTGCTCCACAGGCATCATGCTCAAATAACTCACCGTCGAGAGCGTCGTCGGGTATCTCAACGGTGGAACTGCAGAGTGGGCAGATTAACTTGACCAACGCATCACCACCTTTTAGCGATAAGAAGATAGAGATAGATTTATTTTAGTATTTAATCCCATAAAATTTCAAATCATTAGTTTAACAATTGTCCATTTAAAGTTAGTTAATAGAATAACGTCCTTAACGAACGAGGGTGCCCCTCGACCCATCGAGTGCAGAGAGAGGATCAGGTATCGTGCCGTTGGAGATTATGGCGCTTGCAACCCCGGACTTTACGGCCCTCGCGGCCAGCATCAGTTTCCTGTTCATACCGGGTCCTATCTTTGAGGCTATCTCCAACCCCTGATCCGGGTTCAGCGTGCCGAGCAACCTATCCTCGTAGTAGACCCCCTCGACGTCTGTGAGGAAGAGCAGCCTCTCTGCCCGCAACTCGACCGCTATCGCGGCGGCCGCAGAGTCTCCGTCTACGTTCAGGGCCTCTCCCTCGGTCCCTGTAGCGACGGGTGCAACTACTACCACGTAACCCTCCTCGAGCAACCGTGAGACTAGACCCGTCTTCACGGACACTATCTGACCAGTATAACCCCCCTCTATGACCCTCTTACGACCCCTCTCATCGACGATCACTATCTTCTTCTTCCTCTCGGCCAGTAGGGTAGGGCCATCGATGCCCGATATGCCGACTGAGTTGGCCCCGAACCTATTAATTGCAGAGACCACCTCCTTGTTGATCTTGCCGCACATGACCATGACGTAGACCTCGAGTTCATCGAGGTCCGTGTACCTACTCCTTATACCGGTGGGTGACGTTACGAACTTCGGCTCAATACCGAGTCTCGAGGAGTACTCCGAGACCAGATCCCCGCCTCCGTGAACGAAGACGATCCCCCCCAACGTCTTGGCCCTTGAGGCTATGCTGTTGGCTATGCCCGTGATATTGCTCAGGAGAGCCCTCCCACCGGCCTTGACGACTATCATGACCGTTACCTAGATGGGGCTTATGGGCGGACTCATCAGTCCGGTCACTTCGTCTAAACCGAGCATAATGTTCATGCACTGGACTGCCTGCCCGGCCGCTCCCTTCATCAGGTTATCGATGGCTCCGAAGAGCGCGCCCCTCATGATCCTGCCCTCGACCGCGAAACCTATGTCACAGAAGTTACTGCCCAGGACATACTTAGGATCGGGATACCTCATGACGCCGCCCCTCACGATCCTGACGAAGGGCTCCTTACCGTAGTACCTCGCGTAGGACCTCCATATGGTCTGCTCCTCGACACCCTCATTCAGCCACACGTGGGCTGTTGCCAGCACACCCCTGACGCTACCGACCGCGTGCGGGACCATGGCCACCCTCAACCCGTCACCGGCGAACTCGATCAACTCCTGCTCCACCTCCGCGACGTGTCTGTGCCCCTCCGCCTCATACGGCCTCATCACGTTCGCCCTCTCTGGGTGATGGGATCCGGGGGCCGGTTTACGTCCCGCCTCGCTACTCCCGACCTTTACGTCGACCGCGACCCTCCCCGCCTCTACCAGCCTATCTCTCAATACGGGCATGAGCGTGAGGATCGTAGCAGTCGAGTTGCACCCCGGACATGCCACCAAATCAACCCCCCTTATCCGGTCTCTGTGGAGTTCAGGCAACCCATAGACCCTCCTCTCTAATAGATCTCGATGGGGGTGCTCGCGTCCGTACCACTTCTGATACTGTTCAGGGTCCCTCAGCCTGAAATCAGGACCGAGATCTATCACCCTCATCCCCACCTCTATCAGCCTTGGGACTATCTCGAGACTGGCCCCCGCGGGTAGGTTGGTGAAGACTATATCAGCCTTGTCCGATATCCTGTCGACGTCCACCTCCCCGAACTTCAGGTTAGAGTAGAACCCCCTGAGGTTGGGGTGTACCCACCCTATGTACTTCCCCAGATACTCTCTCGACGTAGCATGGACCAGTTCGACGTTGCCGTGAGTCGCTAGGACCCTCAACAACTCACCGCCCGTGTAACCAGAGGCGCCTATGACCGCGACCTTTATGGTCACTTCCTCACCTCGCTCCTCACGAACTTGGCGACCTCATCCGCTACGTCTATACCCGTCGCCTCCATGAAACCCTTGAACTCCGGTACACCGTTCACCTCGTTGACGTAGTATGTCCCGTCTCCCTCGAGGAGGTCGACCGAGACGAACGCGCCGTTAACGACCTCGGCCGCTTTGATGATGGCCTCCTTCAGTTCAGGGTCCATCTTCTTGTAGGCCGGCTTGCTACCCAGAGCTATATTAGAGCGCCACTCCCCGGCGGTGCTAACCCTGTATATCGCACCTAAGACGTTCTCTCCCACCACTATCGCCCTTATGTCGCGCCCCTCACCCTCTATGTAGTCCTGGAGTATGTGGACCCTGAGCTGCTGGCTGGAGAGCATCTCCCTGTGTTCTAGTATGCTTCTCCACACTATGGGATCGCTGATCAGCGTTACCAACCTACCCCAGCTCCCTATCGGGGGTTTATCTACGAAGGGCTTTTTGAAGGACTTCTGTGCGGCCTCGGCTGACTCCTTACCCATGGCCACCACGCTCCTCGGTATATTCAGACCGACCTTCTTTATCCTGCTGAGCGTCAGGATCTTATCGCCGCAGAGCAATATCGTCTCAGAGTTGTTGACCGTGTAGGTGCCCCCCGACTCCCTCACGGCCGCCGCATAGATCGCCTTGTACATCGATATCGTCCTGATCAGTGAGATATCGGATGCCTTCTCACCCAGCTGGAGAGGTCTGTTGTTGACGTTAGTCATCATCACCCTCATGTCGTACCTCTTCAACCGTTCCATGATCAGCTTCTCCTCTAATCTCGGGTAGTCGTAGAGCAGCTCGACGTTTACAGTATCTGCCGATCCGTTCAATCTTACTAAACCTTGCTATCTCTCACCTAAATATATACTAGTCAGGATGTGACTTCCCCTAAAGACTCTTAAAACATAGAATTAACCGAGGGAAGCGTCTTGGACTGCTTAACGATGGGACGGTCGTTAGCTACTCTCGAGGAAGTGACCAGCGAGCTCCTCTGCCCTCTTCAGGTCCTCGGAGGTGTTCACGTTGACCGCGAACCCCGGGTGATCGATGATCCGAATTTTCGGCCCTCTCAGGACGCTCCATACTCTGATCTGCGATGAGACTCGTATCATCCTGAGGCCTGTGGGTATGAAGCAACCCCAACTGGTCTTGATCTTCGTCGCCGAACCCGTCGGCATCCCTAACCTAGTGACTAACTCCTCGGGAACGACGACCAGCACGTAATCAAAATCTAGGGGCCCGCCCTCTCTATGGTCTGCGAGTAGAGAGTCGACGGTCGACACGTCTATGAAGGGCACATCGGCTGAGAAGGTCGCGTAGAGGCCTTCTCCGAGCGACTCGAGCACGGACCTCAGGTCCTCTAGGTAACCAGTACCCTTCGTCTCTACGACCTCGTATCCAAGTCTCTGGACCAACCTCCTCGTCTCATTCGTATGTGGGCTGGTCACGCAGATCATCCTTGAGAGAGATTTTGACGACCGAATCCTCTCCAGCACGTGCTCTATTAGCGTCTTACCCCGAATGGTCAGTAGTGGCTTCTCAACCGCGAGCCCCATCCTGCTCCCCCTTCCTCCGGCCATTACGAGCCCAACGTGTCTAGCGGTCATAAGCCCTGCATTACTGGATGAATGCCGTGTAGCGTGGAGATAACTGTTATCGGATCTTATATAGGTAGGAGGGATAGCTTGGTCGACTGCGTTGACAGCGTCGACATAGTGATTTAAACGACTACTTAAAAAGGAATCTCATGAGCAGAGTCTCCATACCTGGCTACAAGATGGGATCGCCTGAATTGAAGAGGTACCCGATCTCGGATAAAGAGTTCGAGGAACTGAAGAAGTCCGTTATGATAACAGACGAGGACGTTAAGTACCTCGCTATGGCTGGCGACGTCCTCAGAGACCAGATAAACGACGTGCTGGACCTCTGGTACGGATGGGTGGGCTCCAACCCTCACTTACTCTACTACTTCACCGATAAGAACACAAACGCGCCGATAAAGGACTACCTGGAGGCAGTGAGGAAGAGGTTCGGGCAGTGGATACTCGACCTATGCTACAGGGGCTTCGATAGGACTTGGCTAGATTACCAGCTCGAGATAGGTCTCAGACATCACAGGTCGAAGAAGAACAGGACCGATAACGTGAACAGCGTCGATCACATACCTCTGAGGTACGTGGTCGCGTTCATCTACCCCATCAGCGCGACGATAAAACCGTTCTTGGGTAAGAAGGGTCACAGACCTGATGAGGTCGAGAGGATGTTTCAGGCGTGGTTCAAGGCTGTGGTGCTCTCGGTCGCCCTCTGGAGCTACCCGTACGCAAGGGAGGGTGACTGGTGAACCTCAGCTCTAGCGCAACAGATCTATCGTCCGGGTTGCTTTGAGAGCGTTCCATTCCTGATAGTTGTTGTTGAAGAGGTCGCAGAGGAACCTCAGCGTATCGCAGAACGTGAGGTGTCTCCCAGTCATCTCCTCCAGTCTAGCCTTCACGCGTACTATCTCCGCGTACGTCCGGTCGCTAACCCTTATCTGGGCCATCTCGGGTGAACCGAGGTCTCACTCGTATATCAGCATTAACTGACATAATGTTACCTGGGTGCAGACTTCTCGGAGGAGCATGAGTGGGTGAGGTAGACTGAGATACGTACTTTAAGTTCACGAACGCTGCTGAGATGTGCTCTCGGTGACGTCGCTATCGTCAACACAAGAGCTTACGCAAGTGAACCAGAGGGATACCGTGAACCCATTGTAGTTCTCAGGTACTATTGCTGCTTGAGTCACCCTCCTCCAGGTGGGTGCGGAACTGACACCCTATATGATCTGAGTGGGAATTTGCCTCTCCGTCCCTGCACGATCGCGGACGAAGAGATTGAACGATATTACGTACTCGACGTTATTGACGACCTGTCTCATCTTGTAATAGAAGCTGAAGACGATGGTGTCTCCTGTCCAGTCGGCGCGTCTGTGGAGTGCCGTGTAACTACCCAACAAGAAACCTGCTAAGATCGATGAGATGACCAAGAGAACTGAGAGGCCTCTCCTCACGGAGAGTGACCGAGTCATTCGTTGCTTGGAGCTAAATCGCTGACAGAGTTGAGCCATATGACGGTGATGGAAAGGCTCGTCTCCCCCCGCACCTCGAGAACCCTCTGAACAATTACTCAGTATTTCGTAGCAGTAAAGACCATCGAGAGATCGGGGCGTCCGGTCAGTAGCCCTCCTTCTGTTCTAGGCGGGATCTGTCTTCTCGGCTCGCTCTCGCCTCGTCAGCGACTCATAGGCAGAGGCCCTTTCTCGGTCCGGGTCGCCCGTTTCACCCGTTCTCCTCGGTTCATCGGCGGGTTCACTCAGGTCCGTCGCCGGACCCTTCACCGCTTCACGCTCATCTCCCGGGGAGTGGTCTCGTTTCTGTTGCGTTGCCGTAGGTCTCCCTACGCACCTCTCGGTGCCGGACCCGCTGAGCGAGGGAGGAACTTCCTCAGGAGTGTTCCCCGAGACCCGCCCGACCGGTCGCCCCAACCCAGATATGCGACCGCCCTAAATATCAGCTTTTTTGGACTGGAGCTGGGTTGAGGGGTCACAACTGGCGCCCAGCTCGGTGACTTCCTGAGAAACATCCTCCTGCCTGATCTCCGTGATGGAACTGATAACCTGCCCTTTCCTGGGCACGGTCCTTCCCCTTATCACAGCCACTATCTCGGCCATTATGGAGAGCGCTATCTCTTCTGGTGTGTACGCACCGATATCGGCTCCGACGGGCGCGCTAATGGACCTGAGGAACTCCTCGCTAATCCCCTTCTCCCTGAGCATTGCGAAGTCGTGCTCAACCCTCTTCTTGCTAGCGAGAAGACCTATGAAGCCGGGCCTGGTGTCGGATAGGGCCTCTAAGACCTTCAGGTCCATGGCACCCTTGGTCAGCACCACCACGAAGTCCTGTTTCGTGAGGTTGAGGTCTCTAAGGTTATATGAGATGTCGCTGATCAGTTTATCGGGCTGCGTCTGGAGGGCCGGCAGTGGGTCTATGACCCAGACCTCGAACCCGAGTATCTTCCCGAACTTGATCAGGGCCTCCTCCACATCGTCCTTTCCACCCTGCGCTATCAGCACGAGCCTCTTCGAGGGTAACATCGGCTCGACGAAGATCTCCATCACACCACCACAGAACGTCTCTACGAATATCTCGTCTTGCGATGTGCTCTTAACCATTCCCCTCAGTGACGACTCGACACTCTCGAGGTATACCCTGACCAACCTCGGTGTACCTGTCTTCATGACCTCCCTCGCTATCGAGATTATCGGCCCCTCAGGGCAGACTCCTCCCAGAGTCCCGAAGACGATCTCACCCGCGTCGTCTATCACCATCTTGAACCCCGGTTTCCCCAGAGAGGAACCCTCGATCCTCACGACGGTCGCTATGGCGAGCGGTCTCCTCTCGTGGACGAGTCTCGAGATAGATTCTACGAGACCTGTTGGGCTTAGGGACAACTCGTATTATAATTTTCTGATGTCTAATATAAATATTAGGTTGGTCTTTAAATTTCAGGAGAAAAGTTGCATAATACCGTGCTCTTGGATTCGACGATCAGAGAAGGCGAGTTATACGTTATATTACCAATAGAGAGAAAGGTCGCAGTGGCCGAGTTATTGGCTAATGTAGGAGTGAGGCGCGTCGAGGTCACGGTGGACTACCCGCCGAGGACCACGCGAGCTGACGTCGAGCCGGTTGTCAGAGCCCTCAAGGACGCTGGGGTCGAGGTGGTCATGCACGGCAGGGCGTATAGGCAGGACATAGACTCGATAATGAAGTACAACGTGGACGGTGTGGCGGTCTATATGGCCGTATCTCAACTCCACCTAGACCACAAGCTGAAGGGCATCCAGCTCGAGGAGGCCATCAGCAGGATAACAGAGTCTGTGAGTTACGCCGCGGGACACGGTTTCAAGTACGTGAGGGCCACCCTGGAGGACTTCTCTAGACTCTTCATCGAGGGCAAGAATGAGGAGCTGGAGCGGTTGTTCTCATTCACCGATCAGCTCAGATCAGCCGGTGCCACATTGGTGAGCCTCCCTGACACCAGTGGCCTCATGACGCCAAAGATGGCGGCCGAGTTCACGAGGTACGCGAAGAGCAAATCCAAGCTACCGATAGCCTGCCACTTCCATAACGACTACGGCCACGCCTCCGCCAATACGGTGATGTCGGTGCTCGAGGGTGCGGACGAGGTCCACGTCAGCATTCTCGGCATAGGCGACAGGAATGGCATCGCGGACCTGTACGAGGTAGTCGCAGCTCTCCACGACATTCACGGAATCGACTTGGGAGTGGAGAGGGGTGCGTTGAACCACGTCTATCACGAGTTCTCGAAGCTGACGGGCGTGAAGATCCCGTGGAGGCATCCGCTCTCAGAGCAGTCCAAGACCGTGAGGGCGGGTGTCCATCAATCTATGGTGATAAAGCGACCAGAGGGGTATGTCCCCTCAATGAAGTTGAAGTACGACTACGAGGGCGTGAGGTTCTCCGCGTCTCCTTACGTGAGCCACAAACTCGTAATGGAGGTGCTACGTACAGCCGGCGTGGAGGTCGATGACCAGACCGGTAGGCAGATAGCCGAGAGCATTGCCACACTCTACCACCAGAAGAGCGGTAGGCTCTCGGTCAGGGACATCACCGAGCTGATGAGGAGATCGATCGGCGTCGATATAAGAGAGGACTTGGTCGCGAAGTTCTTCGGTGAGGAGCGTGTCTACGTACTTGTAAAGATAGACCCCCAGTATCCGGTCAACGAGCTCATAAGAGAGCTGTTATCCTGGGATGACGTCGACTCCGTAGATGAGGTCTACGGTGACGCCGATCTGGTGATCGAGGGGAGACTAAGGTTCGGGTCAGAGAACTTAGTGGAAAGGATAAGGAAGAGGCTCGGGGCGAATGCGAAAAAGGTCAACGTACTGATCGCTGATTGATCAGACCACTATCGCGGTCTCAGTCCTCTCGACGCCATCGATCTTGTGGATCTTCGTTAGGATGAGATCGCCCGCTGCCTTCAAGTCTGCCGACTCGATCAGCACTATCACATCATACCTACCGGTAACGGTGCAAACGCTCTTGCAACCGCCTATCTTCGAGATCTCGTCTGCGACCTTCTTCGCGGACCCAGCTCTGGTGTTGATCAGGACGAAGGCTTGTACCGCCATGTGGTTGAGATCTCAGTGATCATTTATAAATGTTGTGACATGAAGGGCGAGAGAGGGCGTGGAGTGCTTTAGCATAGGCCGCGCATCCTCCAGACGGCTCGGGAGATTAGTAGTGGCAGGCTGAGGGCGTCCGGCTTTCGCCTCCGCCCTTACACCTCCACCCTATCGAACCCCTCTTCTAGGGGATCCCTCGTCGGGCTCCAAGGTCCGTTGCCAGACCCTATAGGACCCGATCGGCCGCCTATTTTCGGGAGCGGCTTCGAGCTTAGATGCTTTCAGCTCTTATCCGCAGGGGCGCAGCTGCCCGGCGCCGCCCTATAGGACGACCGGTACGCCGTTGGCCCCGGCCCTCCGTTCCTCTCGTACTAGGAGGACCCTCCCCTCAAGCGGCCCACACCTCCAGTAGGTAGAATCCGATCTGTCTCACGACGGTCTAAACCCAGCTCACGTTCCCCTTTAATAGGCGAGCAGCCTCACCCTTGGCGGCGACTGCACCGCCAGGATGGGAAGAGCCGACATCGAGGTACCAAGCCGCGGGGTCGATGGGGACTCTCGCCCGCGACGAGCCTGTTATCCCTGGGGTAACTTTTCTGACACCACCGGCCCCCACCGGTAGGAGCCGATGGATCGCTAGGCCCGGGTTTCCCCTCAGGACCCCTCGCGTTCGAGGGTCCTGTCAGGCCGGCTTTTGCCCTTGCACTCCACGACGGGTTTCTGTCCCGTCTGAGCCGACCTTTGGGCTCCTCCGATATCTTTTCGGAGGAGTGCCGCCCCAGCCAAACTGCCCACCAGCAGTTGTCCCCGAGCGACCGCTCAGGTTAGCGGACCAACCCAAGGTGGCAGGTGTTACATTGTCGCCTCCTCAGGCTCCCGGAGGAACCTGGATCGACGGCTCCCCGCTACGCTATGCACCCCGAGCCGATCCGCAGCAACTGGCTGCAGTAAAGCTCCACAGGGTCTTCTCTCCCCACTGGAGGTTCGTGGACTGTTCGTCCACGTTAGGTGGGTTCACGGGGCTCCGGACTGGGACAGCGGGGCCCTCGTTGATCCATTCATGCACGTCGGAACTCACCCGACAAGGCATTTGGCTACCTTAAGAGGGTCAGAGTTACCCCCGGCGCTAACCGGCCCTTATCCCGGTTGTACCCGGAGTTCAGGTACCGGTGCTGGCCAGGATTGAGAAGCCGTTCAAAGCCTTTCGGCCTCGCGGCTTCCTATGTTTTTATTAAACAGTCAGGACCCCCTTGTCACTGCGACCTGCCAACCCAGCCTCATCAACCAGGAAGGCAGGCACCCCTTCTCCCGAAGTTACGGGGCTAATTTGCCGAGTTCCCTAGCCCAGAGTCACCCCAGACGCCTTGGCCTCCTCAGCCAGGGGCACCAGTGTCGGATCTAGGTACGGTCTCGCGGGATCGTTCCAGTCTCCCTTTTCACTGGCTCCAAGGCCAGGCCGAAGCCGCATACGCGGCCCCATCGCACCTTCATCTGGTTCTCGCCGTTACGGCACTCCCCAGACTTCAATGCTTGGACGGAGCTATGGCCCCGTTCGGCCCTCCTCGAAGCGTCAGGAGACCGGCTTGCGTCGCCGCACCTACCCGCGAGGTACCGGAATCTTAACCGGTTTCCCTTTTGGCCTACCCAGTTAAGGTCAGCCTTAGGACCGACTTACTCCCGGCTGACGACGCATTGCCGGGAAACCCTGGCCCTTCCGGCGGAGAGGATTCCCACCCCTCTTCGCTGTCTACTACCACCGGGATCTACATTGGCGACCGGTCCACGGGACCTCACGGCCCCGCTTCTACCCAACCGCCACGCCCCCCTACCCCTATCCGCACAAGGGTGCGGATAAGCCCGGGTTTCGGCGGCCCGCTTAGACCCGTCAATTTTCGGGGCCCCCTCCCTCGGCGGGTAAGCTGTTACGCACTTCTTGGCCGATGGCTGCTTCTAAGCCTACGGCCCCGCTGTCTCTGGAAGGAGACGCCCTTTGGTTTGTCACTTAGCGGGCACTTAGGGGCCTTAACCCGCGGTCTGGGTTGTTCCCCTCTCGGTCCAGGAGCTTACCCCCAGTACCCCACTCCCGAGGTCTTCGGCGCCTATAGGTTCCGAGTTTGAAAGGAGAGTGGGGCCTCATCGACCCCTTGCTCCCCTATCAGTGCCGTACCCCATAGGCTACCTCGCTCGAGGCTGTCCTGCGAGACACTTCGGGGGGAACTAGCTATCACCGGGCTAGATTAGCTTTTAACCCCTAGCCCCAGGTCAAGGGACCGAATTGCACGTCAGGACCCCTATTCGGGCCTCGACCGAGGTTTCCCCCGGCTTCACCCTGCCCAAGGCTAGATCGCCCGGTTTCTAGCCTCACGCACACGACTACAGGCCCTTTCGGACCCCGCCCCTCACCAGCTCCTCACCGGTTGTGAGCTTGTCGGTTTCCCTACGCTTTCGGGCTTTCAACCCTTAAGCTCGCCGTGTACGTGAACTCCCCGGCCCGTGTTTCAAGACGGAGTGTGCGACCTTGGGATTGTCCCCACTCGACCCCTCACCGGAGTCTTCGTGAGGAGTGCCCTTTCAGGCCGCACTCGTCTATTACCAGCCGGTTTCAGACACTTTTCACCCCACTCCCGTGGTACTTTTCACCTTTCGCTTACGCTACTGCTCCACTATCGGTCTTGGGACGTATTTAGCCTTGGAGGCCAGTGGCCCCCAACTTCTCACACCATATCCGAGGTGCGATACTCTGGGACACGCGGCATCACCCATCCGACCTTCGCCTACGGGACTCTCACCCTCTATGGTGCCCCTTTCCAGAGGACTTCGGCTCAGTCTTCAGGGTGGACCCGCGGCCCTTAACCCCACATCCCCCTTGAGTTTCCCCAAGGCGTTCGGTTTGGGCTCCTCCCCTTTCGGTCGCCCCTACTCAGGGAATCTCGTTTGATTTCTCCTCCTCCCCCTACTTGGATGCTTCCGTTCGGGGGGTTCCCGATCCCAAGCTGTAGGCCTGGGACCGCGGTGAGCCGAAGCTCACCACAGGAGATCCCATTAGGAGATCCTCGGATCAACCCCTGCCTGCGGGTACCCGAGGCTTATCGCAGCTTGCCACGTCCTTCATCAGCGCCCAAGCCGAGGCATCCACCGGCTGGCGTATTCCGCCTGAAGGCCGAGGCGCGACCTATCTTGCCGCGCTCCACGCCCTATGAACGCGCTCATTGCAACTCAGTTGCTCGCGCATCCTACCTACTAATTTAAGCCTTAGTAGGCATTCATCGTGACGTTGAACCAAAACTATATTGTAATTTGCTTTCTTATAAATTTTCAAGCATCTTGGCCCTATATGACCCTAAAAACAACCCTCTGGGCGGCCCTTGGCGATGTTTAGTAGCAGCTCGTGAAACTTGGTATCGCTCGTGAGTTCCGGGTGAAAGGACGTACCTATAGTACCCCCCTCAAGCACCGCAACAGGCCGGGTGCCGAGCGTAGCGAGAACCTCCACATCACCTCCGACCTCCACTATCGCAGGAGCCCTGATGAAGACGGCCCTGAACCTGTCGATAGACAACCTGCGTACCTCTATCCACGACTCAAAGGACTCCCTCTGTCTACCGTACGTATTACGCTCCACCGTGATATCTAGGGTACCGATCAGAGGCTGTCTCGTCTCGCCGACCACCCTGTCATAGACCCTCTTCGCCAAGAGGATCAGGCCTGCACAGGTTCCCATGACCGGTAACCCTGACTCTATCCTCTCCTTTATCTCACTCATCACGTCGCGATAGACTGCCAGCTTACCCATGACCGTGCTCTCTCCACCGGGTATTATGAGACCGTCCACGTCCTTCAAATCAGACCTGTCCTTGACGACGATGACTCTGCAGTCTACGCCAATCCTCTCTCCTGCGATCCTGGATGCCTTTACGTGCTCCTCCACGTCACCCTGAAACCCGGTCACTCCTATGATCATCTCAAAGACCCCGAGGTACCCATCTCGATCGATTTAAAGTAAAGCTGTGATGAGTATCTCGCCTCCCACAGACCATGCGTCACAGTATCCCCCGCTCCTGCATCCTGAGCTCGAGGTTCTTGACGTCCATGCCGAGCATCGACTTCGACTCATCGACCATCTTCTGAGCCTCGGCCACTATCTCTGGCCTGTCCCAGTACGTGGTCGCTATCACTATAGCTGAAGCCCTCTGGTGCGGATCTGACGACTTAAAGATCCCCGATCCCACGAATATACCGTCGCAGCCCAGGCTCATCATCAGTGCAGCGTCTGCAGGTGTCGCTATGCCTCCCGCGGCGAAGTTGACGACCGGTAACCTCCTCAACCTGGCGGTCTCCCTCGCTAGTTCAAACGAGACCCTCAGCTCCCTCGCGACCCTCGCGAGTTCTTGTTCATCGCCCTCCTCCTCTATGGCGACTAAACGCCTGATCTCATTGTTCAGGATGCGAACGTGCCTCACTGCCTCGGCTACGTTGCCGGTACCCGGTTCTCCCTTCGTCCTGATCATTGACGCTCCCTCCTCGATCCTTCTGAGCGCCTCGCCGAGGTCCCTAGCGCCGCATACGAATGGCGTCGTGAAGGCCCACTTCCATATGTGGCGTTCCTCATCTGCAGGCGTGAGCACCTCCGACTCATCTATCATATCGACGCCTACGCTCTCGAGTACCCTCGCCTCGTAGGTGTGGCCAATTCTACACTTAGCCATGACGGGTATCGTCACGTGGTCCATAACCTCCTCGATCACCTTGAGGGATGCGGTCCTGGCGACCCCACCTGCCTTCCGGACGTCGTAGGGCAACTTATCAAGGACCATCACAGCCACCGCGCCAGCGTCTTCAGCGATCTGCGCCTGCTCAACGTTCGTCACGTCCATCACCACACCGTGCTTGCACATGTGAGCGAAACCCCTCTTGACTAGCGTGGTCCCTACGGTGACCTCCACATGGGATACTGTGGACCTCCTAGTACCCTGTTCTAAGGTCTCCCTCACCAACGAGATCAAGTCAACGTCCTAAATTAATCCCATCTCCAAGGATTTAAATATTAACGAGTGAGCGGTATCGAACGCATCGTTTTTTACTTGCGCTACAGGTCTCTAATACGTGGAGTCCCGCACCCGATCGGTAGAGGTAAAGTTCCCACTGATAATAATAAGGAGCAGCAGGTTCGTCAAGCCCTTCGAGAGGATCGGTAGGCTCTCGGGAGTAAAGGAAGTCGGGTGGGTAAGCCTCGCGATCCTGCCGATACTCGCGGCGTTCACCATCTTCCTCCTGTCCTTCTCAGTGATAGCGACGATCTCCAGGCCGGAGGTTCAAGAAGTGCAGCGAGAGGCTGGTGCGGGTGCTTTCCTCCTCATACCTGGGATCAATCCCTACATACCGATACTCTACGGGTGGATAGCGATCGTCATCGCCATCATTCTCCATGAGGGCGCTCACGGAGTCATCGCGTCGAGGCTCGGTTTCAGGGTCAAGTCTGGCGGGTTGTTGCTTCTACTTGGCATACCTGTAGGAGCCTTCGTAGAGCTGGACGATAAGGAGCTCCGGGAGAAGCGGACGAGGGACGTGAACCGTGTGATCTCCGCGGGTCCATTTGCGAACGTAGCGATAGCAGTCATATCACTGATCGTACTGATAGCGCTCACGAGTGGTCTGACGACTGTCGGCGATGTCGTCGTGGCCGACGTTGTAAAGGGTAGCCCGGCCGAGAGTGTAGGACTGAGTAAGGGTGACTTCATCCTCTCCATCGACGGCGAACCGGTGAGTAGCGTTACCGAGGTGGGGAACATAATATCGTCGAAGAGGGTGGGCGACACCGTAGAGCTCATGATCGGGAGGGGAGAGAGGCTCTCAAACCTGTTCACCATGAACGTCACGCTCGGTGACCTCGGTGACGGCAAGCCTAGACTGGGCGTCCTCCTCCAAGAGTTGAATGCAGATACGTACCTGGAGAATTACAAGAGCCAATCGCTCTCCAACCCCCTTATACACTTCATAATACCAGACTTCTCGCCACGTGCGGCAGTGGTCCCACCATACGCGGACTCGATCGTCTGGCTTTACCATCACCCTACATTGGGTGACGCATACTCATACGTGGCGAAGTTCTTATTCTGGCTATGGTTCGTGAACGTGAACGTGGGACTCTTCAACGCTCTCCCGATCTTCCCATTGGACGGTGGCCAGGCCCTCAGGAAGGTGCTGTCATCCACCATCGGCCGGAGGACCGGGGAAGGGGTCGTGAACCTGATCACTACTGTAGTAGCCGTGCTACTCGTGGGAATGATCGCGCTCCTGATAGCGTTCCCGTACCTGGCTAGATGAGAGTACTCAATTATATCGCGGACACGTTTATTACAAGGAATTGTCAGGTTAGATCTGAAGCGGGGTAGGGTAGCCAGGACTAACCCGCCGGGCTCATAACCCGGAGATCGGTGGTTCAAATCCACCCCCCGCTATTTTGTGAGGTGGATACGCGTTGATCGTTCTATGATGTACTAGTTTCTGTCGGGGGGGAGGCCAATAGGCTCAGTAGGTAGAGCGCATTCAACTCCTGCCTAGCGAGTCTATTGACTGTCGGCGTGACGTGAGACACGAGCCTCTCCTTCCATCCCCTCGTGCCGACCACGATATCCAAGCTCCTCAACAACAAGTCTATGGGCGTGACGGAACCTGCCTCATCGCCCCCGAACGCCTCTACGACGTCCCTGAGCGTTGACCCCGATCCGAGAAGTTCGGTCACGTGGGGTGAGAGATCGACTATCAGGCCCTCCGATAAGAGACCTAGGAGCTTAGTCCTGAGAGACCTCATACCCATGACCTTGAGGCCCTCCTCGATCGAGCCGAGATCGTAGACGTAAATCTTAAACCCCTGATCTACGAGTCTGGAGATGTATACCGACGACTCGATATACGCCTCGTCCGAGCCGTCCGGGGTGTGGATGCCCAGGGGGGCCTTGAGAGCCTCACCGTCGAAGACCGCAATCGAGTACAACGTGTAAGGGGAGGTCGACTCTTTAGAAGCCACCGAAGTCTCTCCGACCTGTATCATGTAGAGGAGTACCGTTGCCCTCTTCAGTGCCCTCGAGGGTCTGGGGAGCAACAGGTCCCTACCCCTGAACTCGACCCTCAGCTTCTCCCTAGCGAGGAACCTCTCGATGATCGAGATAGCATGGTGACGGGCGACCTCCCAGTCCATCCCATTTGCGAAGAGCGCGGAGTAAGCGACCTCGTTCACGCTCTCAAGCAGTACCTCGTCCAGCTCATCGGGATTGTACTCCTCCACGAGGGACTTGAGGCGCATCCAGTCCATCCTCTCTAACAGTCCCGCCGAGTCAGGCTCGTGGACCGTGAGGAACTTCCTCTCACCCATCAGTGCGACGTCGTACTTTATCGTCTCGAGAGGTACGGAGAGCGTCCTCCGCATCACCAGCTCCATGAAGGCCGCCCCCAACCTAATCATATCGGGTTCAATTTTGGGATCGACCTCAACAGTGGTGCCATATGAGTAGTCGGCATAGTAGCCGTCTACCCTCGCGGGGACTATGAGGGTCTTACTCTCCCTGACTACGTAGGTCCTGTTCTCTCCCGTCACGATGATCCTCGGTCTCCTGCTCCTGACCGTCCACACGGTCCTGTTCGGGACCTTCAGGTACTTGTTGAACCCCTCCGGAGGCCTGACCACGCAGACGACCTCGCTGTGTATTAAACCGGACCTGTAATCCCTCCTGATGCCCGGCCTCTCCCCCCACCTCTTCGAGAGGGCTACGTACTCCTCCAGAACGTACGCCAGTGGTTCATGCCTCCTCATAACCGGCTCCACGATGTCCTCCACGACGACCCCCGTGACGAGCCTCGAGTTCACTTCGGGCTTGATGAATTTGGTGACGACCCCGTCCGACGTATAATCGATACATCCGATCTGGAACCGTTCGACTAGATCTACGTGAGAAACGTCCTCGAGGTACCTCTCGGACTCCTCAAATTTTCTAACCCTCTTGACACCGTAAGGCGGAGCGAACTCGTAGAAGTTCAAGTTGTTGAACGCACGCCTCCCCCTAACATTCAACTTCAGGTCCTCCCTCAGTCCTAGGTTCATGCACAGGTCGAGCTCTTCTTTCGTGGCGTAACGAGCTCTATTGGGGTTCGAGAGTCTCAGTAGCCCCTTCGTGAGAGTTATGTACTTGTTCGTCTCGTTCGTTATAACGATCTCACGAGGGAGGCTCAACCACTTCAGTAACGCGCCAGGCCCTCTCTTCAGCAGGTTGTAGTCCCATCCCGCAGACGGGAATATAACCGTCTCAGTCCTCTCGATGTCCTCCCTCCTCCCTTTCCTACCCTCCTTCTGGAGGAACTCTCTGAGAGTCTCGGGGAGTCCGATGTGTACGGTCCTGACTATCCCGCCGATATCTATGCCCTGCGAGAGGGTCCTCGGAGAGACCAGTATCTTGACCTCTCCCCTCCTAGTCCTTTCCTCTATCTCAGCCCTGATTCTCTTCTCGAGGAGGTGGTGGTGAGTTGCCACCAGATCCCCTATCCTCTCCCTGAGTGATCTCCCGACCTCCTCCGCCTTGGCTATGCTCCTCGTGAAGACGATCGTTACCCCGTTGTCGCTAGCGTATCTCTCCAGCACCTCCACTGGGTCTGTCCCCAGTTCCTCAGAGACGTCCAAATTTGCGGCCCTCGCTATCTCGATCAACTTGTAGACCGATGACCTGAAGCGATCGTAGTCCCTGAGTGCCTCCAGCACGTCCTGACCGACACCTAGAGCCCTCAGGGTCCCTTCGTGAGATCGCATCCTCTCCCAGAGCGCCCTCAGGTCCTTTCCCAGTACCACGTAAGTCCAGTTGGTAGGCCTGAAGGCCTCACCGTCGATGACCGTCGTCTCTGCACCCGTCACTTTCTTAAGGTACGCGGTCAACTCCTCAGGGTTCTTGAGCATAGCTGTCAAGAGGACCAGTCTCAGCTTATGCGAGAGTTCCTCTCTCATAATAGAGATCATCGCCAACATGATAGCGAGGCTCCTCGGGTTGTAGAAGTCTAGGTCGTCTACGACCATGAGGTCGAGGTCCTCCAAGAACTCCCTAAGCAGGGGCGGCCTCTCGGTCCCCAGCCTCTTCAGCTCGTTGAGCAGGAACGCGGGGTTCGTGAGCACTACGTCGCTCCTGCTCAGCTCCTCCCTCAACTTCCTCGTCCCAATTGACCTCCTGTACTCCTGTAAGGACGGTGAGTCTATGATGACCGCCCTCATCCCCAGTGCATCGCAGTACCTCCTCAGCCTGTTTACTTGGTCGTTAGCTAGCGCCAGCGTCGGATAGACCGTCAGCGCCCTCACCCTCTTCATCGCCACGTAGATGAACCAAGCCTCGGTCTTCCCTGAACCGGTCCCAGACCTGAGTATGACGTTCTCGCTCCTCTCGAGCGCCCTCAAGGTCTCCACCTGGTGACTGTACAGCTCCTTCGTTGCGATCTCGAGGTTCTGATCTAATTGAGGTACGAGGTCCTTGAACCTGATCCCAGCGCGGCTCGGCCTGACCCCCTCCGATCTCAGAGCGAAGTACTCGTAGCCGAGCGAATCGAGGACCTTCGACGTCTCCATGTCCAGTCCCCTCCTCTCACTCCCAATTATAGGCCTTTCTGCGAGCTCATATATACCGTGCACCATTCGTAGATACACTTAGTCGGCCTTTTTCACCACACCGTATAGACCTCGAGGGTAAATGATGAGCACTCATAAGATTGGCATCCAGAGCGCACAGAGCCACGAGACGATCGTGCCGTAGAGGAGGTGTAGCGCTACGCTCAAGGTGATAGGCTTATGACCGAGCGGGTGCCTAGAGAGGTCGACACCGGTTATGGGCCTGTGGATGGGGTAGAGCGTGAGAACCCAGAGTATCAGACCGAAGACGGGGCCCAGGACCAGCGGGGTCAGCTCTGTGAGCTGTGGGACGGTCGATACCACGAGGGCGTAACTGACCGCGGCGAGACCCCCGTTGATGAAGTGCAGTGCGAACCCGGGGACCAGAGACCTGTCAGGGGGGAGTCCCGTTAACCTAGATATTATCACCTGGTTCTCGTGCCACTCTAGGATCCCTATGGTTGACCACCTCCTCCAGAAGAAGTATTGAGGGACGCTCATGAGGGCCGTCGCTATCAGACCCGATATGAGGCCGATGAGCAGATCGTATATCATTTGGAGAGGAGATTTTTTGAGTTAAAGATAAAAGTTATCCGGATTTAATGATATAGGCCATGCGGTTCCGGAGGTTGCTAGTCCTCGTGAGCAGATCAGATTACCTCAAACGTGTCTCTCTTTACCTCTCAGATCTCACCGAAATCGATGTATCCGTGATAGAGGACGCCTCGGACCTCAGGGCCTCTGAAGAGGATCTGTTGATGGTGGTGGGTGACGACAGAGAGGTCCTGAACTCGTTACACGCTCTACCGAGCCTCGACGTGAACGTCATCAACGTGGGCATAGAGTCGACCAAGAGTTTCCTGACGTCTGCGTCGATAGACGACTTGGAAGAGGTTATCGGTTCAGTAATCCGGGGAAACTTTAGGATCGACAGGGTCCCCCTATTAAGGCTCGAGACCTCTGAGGCGAGTTCAGGACCCGCCATAAATGAGGCGATAATATGTCCTCAGAGGACGGCCACGATCCTCCAGTACACCCTCTCCGTCGACGGTGAGTTGATATGGAAGGACAGGTCTGACGGCGTGATAGTGTCCACTTCGTTGGGGTCGACCGCATATGCACTCTCTGCAGGTGGCTCCCTGATCCATCACTCAGCCCCTGTATTCGAGGTCGTCCCGGTGAACTCGCTGGACCTGACGAGAAGACCGTTGGTGGTCTCTGCAAACTCAGAGATATCGATTGACGAAATTCACTCCTCAGTTGCTGTGGAGGCCGTGATCGACGGCTTCGAGAGGTTGAGGGTCGCTGACTCGCTGAAGATCAAGAAATATCCCGTGGAGTTACGGTTCGTGAGGCCCACATGGGTCCAACCGATATCTAACAGGATGGAGCGGAAGATCATGCTCGCGAGGAGCCTTATACCTCTACCACCGTCTGCAAAACTCATACTCAGGGTGCTCGAGTATGAGGGCAGCATGAACTACGATAGGTTACTGGAGAGCACCGCGTTACCCGAGAGGACGCTGAGGTATGGGTTGAATCGACTGATCTCTGCAGGCCTCGTCAGAAGGCTCAACGACCCATCCGACATTAGAAAAAAGCTCTACGAGATAGTAAAAGATCATCACACCAAATAAGTATCCATGAACGCTCTCCATACGGCGAGTGCTAAGAGATGAGCCTATCGATGAGCTTGGAGATATCCTCCCTCACCTGATCCAAGTCCCTGTTAGCGTCTATAGATTCAAGCTCCTCCTCATTCACAAGCTCCAAGTACACCTTTCTTACCCTCCTCAATATTTCAACGTCCTCCTCACTGTACCTCCTGACGCCCATCTTCCTCCTGAGACCCAGCTCTGGGTCTACGTCCAAGTATATCGAGAGGTCAGGTATCCTGGCGAACCTGTTCAACTCCTCGACCCACCCCCTGTCCTTCAGCATCGCACCTTGGTAGGCGATAGTAGAGTACATGTACCTGTCAGAGACTATCACCTTGCCCTTCGCGATCTCGGGCTCTATGACCCTCCTCAGGTGATGAAGTCTGTCCGCGGAGAAGAGTAGCGCGTCGACACGAGGGTCCGCCACGCGGCGTGGCGTCCAGTCCCGCAGTAACCTGCCTATCGCGCCGTCCGTAGGTTCTTTCGTATAGATGACTTCTCTACCCCTCCTTCTCAGGTACCTTACGATCCAGCGCGCGTTGAGAGTCTTCCCTGCGCCATCGATCCCCTCCACCACTATCAGCGCACCCTCCCTCATACTCGAGAATAAACTGCACCTCATTGAAATAGGTGTAATGGGCGCGGGCACGCCATGGAACTCTCGTACGGCATATTGCGGTAATACCACACGCTCCCCCCTCCAGAACTCAAAAAAACCTAAAAATAGAGTATCTACGAACAAATCTCGAGAAGGTATGCCACGCGAGATGGTTATAGTGGAGTCAAAGGTCAGGGAGCTGCTACCCGAGGGGATAAGGCTGAGCAGTGACGCCCTCCAAGGCCTCGACGCAGCCGTAAAACAGCTGATCCAGAAGGCCGTCGAGCGCGCGAGGGCTAACGACCGGAAGACGATCATAAAGGAGGACTTCTAGGGGCGCCCCCAAAAACATCATTCCGAAACCCGCTTTTTGATCGCTAACTACAATCGTATGCGCTATATTGGTTTATTGAGTTTATCGAATCTCCTCTCAACTCTCAAGCAAACGTTTATCTTAAGCCCCTGATAGATAACGGCGGTGGTGTTGATGGCCAACGTACCTACAGTATACGTAGGAAGGAAGCCACTGATGAACTACGTCGTCGCGACCACAATGCCGTTGCTAGAGGGCAAGAGAGTTATAATAAAGGCGAGAGGTAGAGCTATCAGCAGAGCTGTCGACGTCGTAGAGGTCGTGAGGAGGAGGTTCGTCCAAGACGCGATAATCGAGAGCATAGCGATCGGCACCGAGGAGGGTAGGATGGGAGCTGACGGTCGCGCTAGGAGCGTGAGCACAATCGACATAACCCTCACGAAGAGGACCTAAACTTTTTCGCTGTGTCGCTAAAGCATTATATCTGGATTTAATGAATATGGCTGAACCGTGATAGCTGAAGTAGATGACAGCCTAGTAGCTAAAGTGATCCCTCCCAGGAGGAGGAAGTCGAGGAAGGGCGAGAACGGCTCCGTGATGGTGATAGGTGGGAGCTATCTCTATCACGGGGCTCCCACACTAACAGCGCTGGCTGCGTACCGAGCAGGTGCTGATTTAGTGTACTTGTCCGTACCCGAGGTCATCAGCGTGCCCATCAGGGCCATCAGTCCTGCGTTGATAGTGATCCCGTTCTCTGATACGAAGCTCACCATGGGCGTAGTTAGGCGGATCGTCAAGAACGTCCCGCGGGTCGACGCAGTAGCCATCGGCCCTGGACTATCTATTGCTGACACAGCGCCCCTCCTAACCCTGATCAAGGAGTTGCTGGGGAGGGGGATGCGGTTGGTCCTTGACGCCTCGGCCCTCATCCCTCAAGTACTCGAGATCATCAGCTCTCACAACGTCGTGCTCACCCCACACGCTGGCGAGTTCAAGAGACTCTTCGGCGTAGAGCCCTCTGACGACATGGAGGAGCGATGTGGGTTAGTGAGGGATGAGGCGAAGAAGCACGGAGTGACGTTGCTAGTCAAGGGAGCAGTTGACGTGATATCCGACGGAGACAGTACGTACATCAACAGGAGAGGGTCGCCCTCTATGACAGTTGGTGGGACGGGTGACGTCCTGACTGGTATAGTGGCCACTTTACTCGCCAAGGGTCTGAACTCGGTGGAGGCAGCAGCGGCGGCAGTATACGTCAACTGCGTGGCGGGAGAGGAGGTGACCGAGAGGATGGGGCTTCACATACTACCAACCGATGTGATAGAGGAGTTGCCCAACGTGATGAAGAGGTACGACAGGATCATCGATTAGAAGCGGTGCTCTTCAACATCTCCCTCAGACGTTCCAGCTCAGTCGTGGGTAGGTTGCACGTGAAG
Organism: Aigarchaeota archaeon; assembly: GCA_025059745.1. Classification (GTDB taxonomy): domain Archaea; phylum Thermoproteota; class Nitrososphaeria_A; order Caldarchaeales; family Calditenuaceae; genus JANXDH01. Next base: position 128,195 of record JANXDH010000005.1, read on the forward strand.
CCCTTGCAATAATAAAACGCGGTCCTACCATCGATCGGCTTTTTGTCACCCGTTACGCCCTCTAACGGACGGGGTCTTCGGGTCTCACTGAACGTCGCGACTGAGAGGTAAGGGTGAAACGGTATAGATGACCCGACCCTCAACGAGCACTCCTCTAGGTCTTCCTCACCCACGGCGCAGAACAGCTGGCCGGCCTCTGGCGTCAATAATCCGAGATTGGATATCATATACGTGTAGTTTAACGGGTAAGCCCTCATCCTGTCCCAGAAGTTGAGGACTATCCTCCTCGCAGAGTCCAGGTATTCAGACCTCCCGGTGAGTTGATGCATCTTTGCCAGCGCCGATACTGCCATTGAATTGCCGCTCGGTACAACACCATCAACTGCGTCGATCACTCGGAGGTGCTCGCTCTTATAAGACCTCGGCACGTTGTAGAGTGCCCCTGAGTCGGAGCGGAACTCTTTGAGCATCACGTCAATCAACATCTCCGCTATCTCTAGATATTTCTCCCTACCCGAGTAGGAATACAGGTCGATCAGAGCATTGGTGAGGTGGCTGTAGTCCTCTAGAGAGCCTCGGTGCCTCGATGGTCCATCAAGCCAGTAGCGCCATAAACTTTCACCATCGAAGAGTTTCGTCGTCAAGAAGTCTGCAACTCTCATAGCCACCTCTATCAGATCTCTCTGGTTCCATATCCAACCCGCGTACGCGAGCGAGGAGATTAGGAGACCGTTCCACGAGGTGATGATCTTCTTATCAATGAACGGAGGGGCCCTCTTCTCCCTATGAGAGCGCAACTTGGTCCGCACATATTTCACGGCCTCCGCGGGTGATGTGCCGAGAGCGCTCGATATCTCATCGACAGTACCCCTTACCGTCAGAACGTTCATACCGTCATTGAAGTTGCCGCCGTCCGTGACGCCGTAATAGGAGGAGACCACTTCTCCGACGCTCTCCCCGAACAGCTCGAGTAACTCACTCCTCCTCCACACGTAGTACCTGCCCTCCTCGCCCTCTGAGTCCGCGTCGACGGCTGCAAAGAAACCGTTACCGTCGAACATCTCACGGAGCAGCCACGCTATCACATCGAGCGCGCACTCCTTGAAGAGCTCGACCCCTAGCAACTTGTGGGCCTCCGCATAGACGCCCAAGAGCAGAGCGTTGTCGTAAAGCATCTTCTCGAAGTGTGGGATCGTCCATGAGTTGTCAGTCGAGTACCTGTGAAACCCTCCCCCCACCTGGTCGTAGATCCCTCCCTGGTACATATTCCTGAGGGTCTTATCGAGCATCAACGCAGCCAGCCTTTCCCTCCTCCACCAGTAGAACCTCGCGATCAACCTGAGGTACGTGGGCATGGGGAACTTCGGTGCTCCTCCGAAACCGCCGAATCTGTTGTCGAAGCTCATGACCAACTGATCGTAGGCCTCGGACATCGGATCCATGGTAACGTCCGTCTCCACGTAGTTGGTGGAGAGGGAGGCTCTGAGTAGACTGGTGACCTCCTCTGAGCTCTTGATCAGCTCTTCCCTCCTCTCGTTCCACGCGTTGACCACAGCCCTTAGGACCTCCATGAAGCTCGGTAAGCCCATGCTCCTCTTGGGTGGAAAGTAGGTACCTCCGAAGAACGGTTTCAGGTCAGGTGTCAGGAAGACCGTTAGAGGCCACCCTCCGTGCCCCGTCATCGCTTGGACCGCCCTCATGTAAAACTCATCGACCTCCGGCAACTCCTCTCGGTCGACCTTGACAGGTACGAAGTGCCTGTTCAGGAACTCAGCGACCTTAGGGTCCATGAAACTCTCCCGCTCCATCACTGAACACCAGTGACACGAGGAGTACCCTATGCTCAGGAAGATCGGTCTCTGCAACTCTCTTGACATATTGAAGGCCACCTCTCCCCACGGGAGCCAGTTCACGGGGTTCTCGGAGTGCCTCCTCAGATATGGGCTCTTCTCCCTAGCGAGCGAGTTCAACTCTAATCAGATATGATCGTTCTCCCATGCTATTACCTTTGAGGTACGACGTCTAAGGGTATAAGCGCCTTAACAAAGGATAAAAGAGAGCGCTCCCCACGGGAGCTGCTGAGTTTGTCCTCCAACCGCCTCACTGTAACGATCGTTTTGGCGGGTATTCAACCGTTAGTGATAATCTGGGCACTTGTCATGGGTAGCGTCGACGTTACGCTCGGTCAGCTACTCGAGATACTCAGAGTCGGTCCCACCGGGGATATAGCATCTAGGGTCGTCTGGGAGATCAGGCTGCCGAGGACACTCGGTGCCTGGCTGGGTGGGTGCTCGCTCGCGATAGCCGGGATAATGCTCCAGGTGTACTTCAGGAATCCTTTGGCGGACCCCTATATACTAGGTATCTCAGCTGGGTCCTCTCTCATGGTTGCTCTTGTCATCTTCGGTGGGTTCACCTTGGGGATCATGACCTCGCCCTACGATCCGTACGCGCTCTTCATGGGCAGCTTAGCGGGCGCCTTGATGGCGTCCGTGCTCATAGTCTCGATCTCGATCGTCACTAACAGGCACACGGTGATCCTCCTCGCAGGCCTCCTCTTCTCTTACCTAGCCTACTCGATCACGACGATAGTCCAGTACTTGGTCGACATAGAGAGGTTCAGGGCCTACGTCTTCTGGATGTTTGGTAGTTTCGGCGGCGTGAAGTGGTCCTTGTTGATCCCCGCGTCCATCGCTATGATCGCAGCCTCCCTATTGTCAATAGCACTCGCGAAGCCACTGAACGCGCTCTTGATGGGTGAGGATTACGCTAGGTCGATGGGCGTGAACATAAGGGTAACGAGGATTTCGCTGATACTCTTCTCGTCTTTGATGGCCTCGAGCGTGACGTTACTCGCAGGGCCGGTGGGCTTCATAGGAATAGCGGTCCCCTACGTATCTAGGTCGATCCTGAGGACATCAGACAATAGGTACCTGATTCCGTTCTCTGCCTTAGCCGGCTCCACCATCACCGTCTCCGCGGACGTCCTCGCCAGGACTGTAATCAGCCCCGTGGAGTTGCCCATCAGCGCGATAACCGCCATGATCGGCGTCCCGCTTATAATCGCGTTACTCCTCAAGGAAAGGGGTATATGAAAGACATATAAGCGGGGATATGGTTGGCTATTCCATCCAATGGATACCTCATTAGAGAGTAAAGACCTCGCAGCGGGTTACGCCAACCTAAAGGTCCTCGATAAAGTCACCTTAGGGATAAAGAGGGGCGAATTAGTAGTCGTGTTGGGACCGAACGCCGCCGGGAAGTCGACGCTTCTGAAGACGCTTGCTGGTCTGCTGTGGCCGCTCGGGGGCGTGGTCTACATCGATGGGATAGAACTCACCGGGTTGAGGCCCACCGAGATCGCGAAGAGAGTAGGGTTGCTGTTGACTGACAGGTTGAGGATGAGCAGGATGACCGCTATGGAGGTCGTGTCCATGGGACGGTATCCGTACACAGGTCCCCTAGCTCGTTTATCGGAGAGAGATCGCTTGGTCGTCAGAGAGTGCATGATGTTGACCGGCACGCTCGAGCTGTCTGAGAGGCCCTTCGATGAGCTGAGCGATGGACAGAAGCAGAAGGTCATGTTGGCCCGCGCACTGGCGCAGGAGCCCAGAGTCCTGATCCTTGATGAACCGACAACGCACTTGGACCCGAGGAACAGGGTCGAGGTCTGCCTCCTACTCAAGAGAATAACAGAGACCAAGGGGATATCCGCGATAGCATCGTTACACGACGTTGAGCTCGCCCTTCGGATCGCTGATAAGCTGCTCGTCGTATCATCGGGCTCGGTCGCGCTCTACGAGTCTCCGGAGGAGTTCGTCTATGCGGGCGGTGTGGGCGACCTGTATGGGTTCAATCGATACCTCTCGTTCGACGAGAGGACTATGACGATCGAGGTCAGAGCCAACTCTCAGGACGACGATAAATTAGCGGTATTTGTCATCGCGGGTGGAGGGACCGGTGCTCTCGTATACAGAGCCCTTGTCAGACAGGGTCACCGAGTCTCCACCGGAATACTTCACTCGAATGACGTGGACTACTCAGTCGCTAGAGGCCTAGGTATAGAGGTGATCTCCGAGAAGCCTTTTGAGGAGATCAAGCCCGAGACGTTCGCATCAGGAAAGGAGGCGCTGATGAACGCCGACGTAGTGGTCTACACGAACCCCCCTCTAGGCACCATCAACGCACTCAACTCTGAGCTCGTGAGGTTTGCCCACTCTTCCGGTAAAACAGTTATCAATGTAGACGTTAATCGCAAGTTCTGGATCCAAGAACTTCTCAGATCGATGTCAGAGGCCTCAACGTCTGTGAAGCGTAACCACCTCATACGTCGATCATTATACCCGGGTTTAGTATATTAGCAGGGTCGAAGAGCCTCTTTAGGGCCCTCATGTAGCTCAACGCTGGTCCGTGCTGCAACTCCATGAACTCCTTCTTCTCCACGCCTACGCCGTGCTCTGCCGATGCGGCACCTCCCACCGTTATCGCGTACTTCACCAGCTCCTTGTTCGCGGAGTTCGCCCTCTCCCAATGGTCCTTTTTCGATCTGTCACTTAGCCAGTTCGCGTGTATATTCCCATCGCCGAGGTGACCGAATACGGCGACTTCTACGCTGTACCTCTCACTGAGATCGTAAATGTACCGTATAGTCTCCTTTAGTTTGGACAGAGGAACTATAACGTCCCCTGTGACGGGTGATCTGCACTCTCTGAGTATCGCTGGATAAGCCCCCTTCCGAGCCCTCCATATCGCCATCCTCTCGCTCTCCGACGAGGTAACGACGTGATCGTCACAACCGTTCTTCTCGATTATCTTGACCGCTTCTCTTACCTCGATCTGAACTCCCTGATCGGAGAAGCCGTGGAACTCGATAACTATCATGGACGCGTCATCTTTGACCTGTAGGCCGAGGTGTTCAGAGATCAGGGCGACCGTCCTCCTGTCAAGGAACTCGACCGCTGCAGGTTCCAAACCCTCGGACCTGATATCGGTTATACTATCCAGTGCGTTCTCGTAGTCCCTGAAGTGGGCGACGAGGAGCCTCCTGACTCGGGGTAACCTCTTCACCCTGAGAGTGGCCTCCGTGATCACCCCCAGAGTGCCCTCAGACCCGACGACCAGCCTGACCAGATCGTAACCCACCGAGGTCTTGAGTGCGTTACAACCGAACCTCATCACCTCCCCGCTCGGCAAGACCACTGTGAGGGACAGCACGTAGTCCCTCGTGGTACCGTACTTGAGAGCCATGATCCCTGAGGCGTTACTCGCCACCATTCCACCGATAGTGCAGGAGACCGCGCTGCCAGGGTCTGGGGGAAAGAAGAGGCCGTAGACAGAGAGATGTCTGTTTAGGTCCTCATATACGATCGAGGGCTGGACATCGACCCACATGTCCTCGGGATTCACGGAGATGACCTTGTTCATCCGCATCACGTTCATCACTATCCCTCCGTGCTGAGGTACACAAGACCCTACCAAGCTGGTGCCCGCGGCCCTCACGGTGACAGGTATCCTATTAGTTGTGGCGTACCTCAAGATCGCCGACACCTCATCGGTACTCCCGGGCCAGACTACGACCTCCGGTAAGGAGAACCCTGAGACATACGCGTCATTTGCATTCGTCACTAGGTCGACCTCGTCTCTCGATACGTACCTCTCGCCCAGTAGTTCCCTCAAAAAGGCTATGTCGGCCTCATCTACCTTCTTATACATCACCAGCTCCCTCTGGTATGGATACAGTTAAAAGCTTATTTATCGAACTCCTCGAGGAGGTCCTTGACGCTCTTGCTCTCCCCCCCTTTCAGGACCGAGACGGTGGTGTCGAGCCTCACGTTCAATCTTAGGCTCCTGAACAGCCTCATCAACTCCCCACCAGATATGCTAGGCTTAAGTCTTCCCGCCTCTATGAGCCTCACCAGCCTCTCGGCCACCTCCTCGACTATATCCCTCCTCAACTTGAGTGCCTCGGAGAGGACTTCATCCCCTCTATCAGTCAGGTACTTTTTCAACTCCTCCACGTAATCCACCTTCTTCTCTCCCTGCTCCGTCTTCTCTCTCTCAACGCTTCGGGACAGGTACTCCATCATCCTCTTCAATCTGAGGCGTTTGATCTCGATGTCCTCGTCACTCATCCGAGGGCCCCCTGATATCTAGCACGCACCCCGTATTTAGATTTCTAGGAAAAACGATTATATCATCCATGTCCTCAACTAACAGAGAATGAGGTCTGAGACTGCAAGGGACCTCGCGTTGGCTATAATGAGAGGTCAGCCGACTTCTGAGGAAGTCGTCTCGATCTTCATAGAGAGGATAAAGAGATTGAACGAGAGGTTGCACTACTTCATAACCATCGATGAGCAGGCCTCCCTGTCTCAGGCGAGGGCATGCGACGCGACGCTGAGGAGGACGCACCCGTCATCGATGCTACACGGAGTCCCTATGTCCGTTAAAGACGTAATCTCCGTGAGCGGGTTCCCGATGACGCTCGGGTCGAGGTTGTTCAGTAAAGTCCCCTCGAAGAGGGATGCCGAGTGTGTCGCCAGATCGAAAAGGGCCGGCCTGGTAATAATAGGGACGACCAACCTCCACGAGCTAGCGTCAGGCGTGACCAGCGTCAACCCACACTATGGAGCGGTCCTAAACCCATGGGATGAGAACAGGATCGCTGGTGGATCGAGCGGCGGCTCTGCAGCATCAGTCGCGCTTGGTGTGTCCGCTATATCATTGGGTACAGATACCAGCGGTTCAGTGAGGATACCGGCATCTCTATGCGGGGTGGTCGGTTTCAAACCGACATACGGCCTTGTCGGGACATCTGGGGTCTTCCCGTTGGCGTGGAGCTTGGATTGCGTCGGTATACTGGCGAGGGGGGTGATCGATACGCGCCTCCTGTTCAAGGAAATCGTTCACTCCGACTACTCGCACTTGGTTGAGAGCCGTCCTGACGCAAACCTCAGGAGCTTAAGGATCGGTGTGCCTTGGGACTTCTTTGAGGACTTCACGAGCGCCGAGTGCCTCCAAGCTTTTAAAAAATTCTTAGACGATCTTGACGACTTAGAACAGGAGATACTAGACGTCGAGATACCGTGGATGGAGAGGGCTGAATGGGTCTGGAGGGTCATAAGACGCAGCGAGGCAGCCGTGATCCACGGTAGGTTCGTCCAGAAGTCGCCCGAATTGATAGGAGACGACGTCCTCGCGATCTTAAAGGACGGCATGAAGTACACAGCCGTAGACTATATAACCGCGATGAAGGAGAAGGAGAAACTCACCGCGAAGTTCGACGATCTCATGGAGAACATTGACCTACTAGCTCTGCCGACAACCCCCGTAGTAGCGCCTAGGATCAACGAGAGGGAGGTAGACATCAACGGGAGGAGAGTCAGCGTTTACGAGGCTCTGACGAGGTACACCTATCCCTTCAACGTGGTGGGCGCACCGGCCATCTCACTGCCGATAGGATTTAACGCTGAGGGGCTGCCAATAGGCGGGCAGCTAGTGGGGCATCGGTACGGTGACGGTAAGCTACTGGATTTGGGGGCGAACTACGAGGCGTCAGTCAACGGTTTCAGGATGAGGTCCCAAACACTCTTGTGAACCGCAGTCGAACGTAATCCAGATACCATTAATCGCGATATCTTCCAGTCATTCACGATACCCCAAAGCTAATATACTGGGCGATCTGCGTGCTCAAGCTGGGTAGCATAGAGTTGTCAGAGAGGTACTCTGTGCCGGAAGGCTTGTATTATACGCGGGATCACGAGTGGGTGAAGCTCACGGGTAAGAGGACTGCCCTGATCGGGATAACGGATTACGCTCAGAGGAAGCTCAGGGAGATAATATACGTTGAGCTCCCTCAACCCCAGACCAGAGTCGTTCAGAAACAGGTCATCGCTACGGTAGAGTCGGTGAAGGCCAGCGTCGATATATATGCGCCCCTGACAGGAAAATTATTGGAGGTGAATACCAAACTAGCCGACAGTCCGGAACTGATCAACGACTCCCCCTACGATGACGGTTGGCTGGCGAGGTTTGAGATCGCGGACGAGTCAGAGCTTCAGACCCTGATGGAGGCTGACGAGTACTCTAGGTATATCGCCGAGTTAGAGGAGGAGGCGGGGGAGGAGGAGTGATATCGAGGAGCATATATATCCAGGGGACACGGTAGTAGACCCATGAGGGTGAGGGTTCACAGGGTCACCTCGTATCAGGACCCTGAGACTGGCAGACCGGGCAAACTGATCGAGCTGGTGGAGGTAAGGAAGAGCGCCTCTCAGTTCACCGGAATGAGCGAGGAGTCGATGATCGCGCAGCGCATGATTCAGGGAGTCTTCGTACAGTTGCAGAGCATGGGGTTGGTCCCACCAATATCTAAGGACGTCATACTCCCGAAGATGACCCTAATCCTCTCAGAGGAGGAGTACGATAGACTGAACGTCAGGTTCGAGGTCAACGAAGAGTTCGAGGTTGAATTCAAGGACTCCAAGATCTCCTTCACTCCCGCATAGGTGAACGATTGAGGGTAAGGTGCCACATCTGTAGGGAATTGAGGGGTGTCGTCAAGTACGAGACCAGGGGAGACCGCGTGCTCGTCGTCTGTGACCGCGGTCACGAGCAGTTCATCAGCGCGAGGGACATGAAAAAGCTTATCACTCGTGAGTGAGGATGAAAGTGTTCTCGTGAGAATCGCGGGTACAGTAGCCGAACCTCTCAAACTGAACAGTATCGTGTTCTCTGAGGTTAGCGACGTAGGGCTCGGCGAACCCCTCCACCACCCTCAGGCTCTGGTCGTTGAAAGTACCGTCCTTCAGAAAGAGCGGCCCGGGAATCAGGACGCGGACTTTGATGTTGGGCTCGGAGACCCACTGGACTATTCTGATGCCAGGCTCTGGCCCCTCCATCACACATGACCCGTAGACCGTTGGACCCTCTATCCGGTCGACGATCACGTTACAGAGGTACTTCAGCCTGAACTTGGTGCCCGCCTCGAAAGAGCTCGCATCATCGCCTGGGATATAGAACCTCTCACCTAATTGGACGTGGCGTTCGCCCAACCTCTCCATCGGGTGTAGAGGTATGGAGATCCCTCTAACCTCAAAGTTTCTAATCACTAAGGTTACCGGGTTGGGGACGAAGAACAGTCTGGGAGTCATAGGATCGAGGACCCTCCTGTTTACTGCGTTCAAAAGGTCCCACGAAAACTCCTTCTTAGCCTCGGTAAAGGCCACGTACCTCCTCACGAACTCTTTGATAGCCTCGGGCCTTATGCCCCTCCTCTTGAGGGCCGATACAGTGACGAGACGTACGTCGTCCCACCCGCTTATCACGCGCCTCTCTATTAGGTCCCTAATCTCTCTCTTTGCAACGGGGACGCCCTCGAACTCAAACCTCGCGTACTCGATAAAGAGTGGGTTCCTCAGACCCAACCGTCTCCTTATCTCGTTCTGTAACTCGTCTCGCAGCCTGAACTCTGAGGTCCTCAGTACGTGGGTAACCCCGCATATCCCGTCCTCGACGCTGACCGCGAAATCGTAGGTGGGCCACACCCTGTACCTGTCACCGGTAATCGGGTGATCGCTCTCGATGACCCTGAAGAGTACGGGGTCTCTCAGCGCGGTGTTCTGAGAGGAGACGTCACCCTTGAACCTGATCGTGGCCTCTCCCTCACCTATCCTGTTCTCCAACATCCCGTCCCATACCTCAAGGTTCAGGGAGACATCGAGACTCCTGTGAACACAGGGGATACCCCTCGCCCTCATCGCCCTCATCGTCGGTTGATCGCAGCTGCACGCGTAGGCTTCCCCGCTCTCCAACAACCTCTTGCAATATGCGTAAAAGACCTCCATGTCGTCGCTGTTGTTCTTCTCGCGGTCCCACTCTATCCCCAGCCATCTGTAACCCTCTCGGAAGTTCTCGTAGTACTCCAGTTTGGCCTTCCTGGGATCCGTATCCTCAAACCTCAGCCACAGCTCTCCTCTATACCGTTCCTTGTAGAGGTAGTTTACTAGACCGCTCATGGCGTGACCTATATGCATGAAACCGCTCGGCTCGGGAGGCAGGCGTGTCACTACCGCACCCTCCACGGCCCCGGGGAGAGGCGGAAGGTCCCTCTTCTCCTCCCTCCTCCTCTCTATGAGGGTGGGGTCTATCTCCGTAAGTGCGTTGACGATCTCATCATAGGGGAGCGCGTTGACCATCTCGACCACCCTCTGGGCAACCTCCATGAGCCTCTTTATGTCGTCCTTGGCTTCCCTGTTCTCTGAGATCACCTTAGAGATGACCGGGCCTGTCTGGGCCTTACCGTCGTAGTCGTACGCGTTCTTCAGCGCCCACTTGTAACATAGCCTCAAGAGTAACTGATCCTCCAACTCCCAATATAGTCGATTGCATCAGATAAAAAAGGTGTAGCTTTTCAGCCCCTCGCCGTCGTGGAGACTATCTTGACGACGTCCCTGTCCTTGAGTTTGTAATCCGCGGGTAGCCTGACCCCCGTCCTCGCATCTATGGCATATAGCAAACCCTTGGCTAGGTCCTTGTGGATCCTCTCAGCGAGGTCCTTGACCGCCGCATCTGACGGCAGGAGGTAAGCATCGGGCAGTACGTTCCCCTTGCTATCCGTGTACTTGTGGAGGTCATAGACGGGGTAAACCACGTTCATGCGGAGGAGTTTGAAGACCGCGAAGTTTATGGCGAACTGGACACCGGTACGCATGTACTTCCTCAGTATCCTCTCGTTCACCATCTCGAGCGCCCACTTCTGCTTGTCACTCAAGATGGAGTCGCTGGTTATCCTGAACTTCTCTTCCCCCGGTATGTAACCGATCAGCCCCCTCTGCTCGGCCCTCCTCAGTATCAGCTCGGCCTCCGCGCTACACGGTATGACCACCTTGTCAGCGAACCTCTCCACCAGCTGGTTATAGTACTTCTCGGAGGTCTCGATGTCCATTTTGTTAGCCACTATGAGCGTCGGTTTCGAGACGTCCCTCAGCTTAGTGACGAACTTCCTGTCGTCCAGCATGGTCCAGTTCTCGAAGTCCTTCTTGTTGAGTCCGGTCTCGTTCAGCGCTGTCATCACGTGTTGCTCGTTTATTCTCATACCCGCGAATACCTCGGTTATCGAGGAGGTCAGGTCTTTTCCAGACTTGATGTTCTTCTCTATCCTCTCGTCGTTCCTCTCAAGTATCTTCAGGAGCCAGATGGTGAGTTCCTCCTCGATATCGTATACGTCCGCTATCGGGTTGCCGCTACCCGGTTCGGTGAGCCTCCCCTCCTCATCGACGCTACCCGAGGCATCGACGACGTGGAGCAGCGCATCAGACTGCGCGGCGACCGATAGGAACTGATTACCGAGCCCCTTCCCCGCCCAGGCGCCCTTGATCAGACCCGGCAGGTCTATCAGCTCTATCTGTAGGTGCCTCCACCCATCTTTACACGAGGTCCCTCTCCTGTTACACGACACGTTGAGCTCGACATCAACACACGGGGTTACCGCGAAAGTCGTCCCGAAGTTCGGCTGTTTCGTAGTGAAGGGGTACGTGGAGACCTCCGCGCTCTGGAGCGTGGCCGCGTTGAAGAAAGTGGTCTTCCCGGTGTTGGTCTTGCCTATAAGTCCCAGCCTCACCATCCCTTTGACCTCCTAACTGTAGAGTGAGGGGTGGTAGGATAAAAAAGTAATATACGGTTCGGGTCAGGAGCGCGCTGGTCTTATCACGGACTCGTTCCTCATATAGGGTCTGAGAGCCTCCGGGACCTCTATTGAGCCGTCGCGTAGCTGATAGTTCTCGAGGATAGCCACTATGGTCCTCTCGGTCGCGATTGCGGTGCTGTTGAGGGTGTGTACGTAGTGCGTCTCCTCGTCGTGGGGCTCCTCCCTATACCTTATGTTTAGGCGCATCGCCTGATAGTCGAGGCAGTTACTGCACGACACGATCTCCTTGTACGCCCTCATAGCTGGCATCCAGACCTCGATGTCGTACTTCTTTGCAGCGACCGGTCCCAGATCCCCAACGCATATATTCACCACCCTATACGGCAATCCCAGCGACCGGTAGATCTCCTCAGCATTCTGGAGGAGGAACTCGTGCTCGTCCCATGACTGACTCGGCTTACAGAAGATGAACTGCTCCACCTTCTCGAACTGATGCACCCTGAAGATCCCCTTCGTGTCCTTGCCGTGCGCACCGGCCTCCCTCCTGAAGCACGGACTGACCCCTGCATATCTCAACGGTAACATCCTACCGTCTAATATCTCGTCAGCGTGTAGTCCAGCCAAGGGGTGCTCTGCGGTGCCTATCAGGTAGAGCTCCTCGTCCTCGATCTTATAGATCATTTCCTTGAAGTCCGCGAAAGCCATTACGCTCTCCATCACCTCCCTCCTCAACATGTAGGGCGGTTGGACCAGCCTGAACCCTTTCCTCGAGAGGAAGTCGAGCGCGTAATTTATCAACGCATAGTTTAGCAGAACTATCTTGTCATAAAGGTAATAAAACCTAGCGCCGCTGACCTTGGCGGCCCGTTCTATATCTGCACCGCCTATGATCTTTAGGAGATCTACGTGGTCTCTTACGAACTCTGCCGCTCTTGACTCTCCCCAGACTCTCAGCACTACATTCTCATCAGCGGTCTCACCGTCGGGCACAGACTCGTGGGGGACCGTGGGGAGTGAGATGAGCGTTTTGTAGAGTTCATTTTCCACGGACTTGAGTCCAATCTCTAACTCGTTGATCCTTATGTTTATCGTCTCCATCTCCCTTATCAAATGACTCACATCTCCTCCGCTCTTCTTCACTCGACCGACCTCCTCGGCCTTAACGTTCCTCAAGTGACGTAGCTCCTGGATGCTGGTGATCAGTCTCCTCCTCATCGCGTCGAGCTCTATGCACTTGTCTATCAGTGAGGGTGGAAGTTTCCTCCTCTCTAGCCCCCTCTTGAAGTACTCGGGAGACTCTCTTATCTGCTTGATGTTGAGCATCTTAGACGCCCAATTAAACTATCCTAATGAACTCGTATGCGTCGGTCACGCTCGAGAAGGCGTACCTCACCTTCCTGTACGACCTCCTAAACTCCGCGACTTCTCTCCTGACCTTCGATGGATCCTCTCTCTTCACCAAGACTTTCGATATGAACTCGGCGATAACGTCCATCTCACTCTTTTCCATGCCTAATCGCGTAACCTCTTGGGTACCGATCCTTATCCCGCTCGGGTTCTTGTAATCCGTCTTGAGTCTGTAGTCCTTGGGTATAAGGTTTCTGTTTGTGATGATGCCCGCCTCCTCCAGCAGGAACTCCGCCTCGCGACCAGTCATGTGTTTGCTCACGTCTACGAGCACCACATGCGATTCAGTATAACCCTTGTGTTCGTAGAGGGGCTCTAGACCCCTCTCATGCAAAGACGCTGCTAAGCTCTTTGAGTTGGCAACTATCTTTGAGGCGTACTCCTCGTAGAAAGCTAGGGCCTCAGCCAACGCTATGGCGACCCCAGCCACAGCGTGGAGGTGGTGATTGCTGTGGAGCCCCGGAAACATGACTGACTTGAACCTCTCAGCGTACTCATCCTTGCTCAGTATCATGCCGTGCTGGGGGCCGGCGAGGGTCTTGTGGGTACTCATCGTCATTGCATCGACACCTTCCCTTATCGGGTCCTGAAACCTCTTCCCTGCGATCAACCCAGCTACGTGAGCGGCGTCGTAGACAACGTACGCGTTGTAACCCTTCGCCAACTCAACTATCTCCTTCACGGGGTGAGGGAATAGGAAGACGCTGGCGCCGAGCATGAAGAGCCTTGGGGCCTTACCGTCCTCCCTTATGAACTCCTCTATCCTCTTTCTGGTGCCGTCGACGTCGATGTTGAAGTCTTCCTCATCGAAGGCGTAGCGTTCTACCTGTAGGCCCCTGATCACACCGGCCGTACCGCCCCAAGAGGTCTTGCCGTGACTGATGTGACCGCCGTGGGGCACGGCCAACGCCATCATCACATCGCCCGGCTGAGTGAATACTGTGTACGCGCCGATGTTAGCCATGACGCCCGAGATCGGTCTGAGGTCCGCGAACTCTGCGTTGTAGACCCTCTTTGCCAGCTCGATGCCCAACGTCTCGACCATATCTATCCACTTGCAGCCAGCATACAGCCTCTCACCCGGATACCCCTCCGCGTACCTGTTTCCGAAGTCGCTAGCGAGAGCCATCCTTACGGCTGGACTCGGGACGTTCTCACTCGCTATGAGCGGTATAGAGCCTTTTAGGAACTCGTGGTGTTCCTCCAGCCACCTTATGACATCGTTGTAGGCCTCTTCAGCGAACTTGGGACCGTCCTTAGGGGGTCTGGTCATCTCTTACTTGGTCACCGTACGAATGTGTACCATTTATCTCTATTCTTTCTGCTTGTTCTCCCCGCGAGTCCGCAAGTTAGCTCTCCTCGACATTATCCTGGTGTACTGTAGGGGATTCTTTATCTTCGGGCAGAGCCTACCCTCATCGATGCAGAGGGCGTGAGTCTTCATGGTCGAACAGCTGGGCGTCGTATACCTCGTCCTAGACCCGCGCAAACCCGCAATGTGCTCCGCCTGATACCTAGCGATCCTGAGGTCAAAGTCGCTCCTCCTCGAGTAGAGAGAGACGACCTCGTCTATGCTGTACCCGATGTTGGTCAAGAAGCTTGCCAATGCGAAGTTCCCGAAGTGGCCGACGTTCACGCCCTTGAGCAGGGACTCCTTTATCGACCTCATGCAGGGAGGCCACATTCCTTCTGCCTTTCCCTGAACGAGGAGCTCGTACCCCCTCGAGGTGGTCAACCTCGTCTTGATGTCTTTGACGTACGCGTCCAATGGAGCAAAGCTGCCCTGTACCCTAGTCTCCGAGAGCCTACTGAGGATCCTGTCCTCTATGGCCTCCCTGACCAACCTCACGAGCTCTCTCTGGGTGACGTATACCCACCCGTTATGCGCTATCCTATTGACCAACTTCCATTCCAGCGCGTCTATGTGCGAGGTGAGCTTCAGGAAATCGGGTAGGCGAATCTTGAACTCGGACCTCAGTGACAGCTCTTTCTCCTCAGGGTCCATCACCTCCTCTACCCTGATTGAGAGCTCGTTCTTCAATAGGTCTTTGACGAAGGCCGGCTCCTCCTCGAGTAGGTAGTTCTCGCACCTGATCGTCTCTGCAAGAGCCCACCTCCTCGCCAGCCAGCTATCGCCGACCATGGAGACCAGGATGAGCGCAATGGGGAAACTGATGAACTCGGTCTCAGGGTCTGTCGTCTCGCTTATTACCGATCTCTCTCCCCTCTCGATCGCCTCCACGATCCTCTGGTGCGCACGTTGTATGAACGGTTTGAAGTAATCCTTCGAGAGCTCTTCGAGGGTCAGGTTCAACTTGGATATGTAACTTTTACCCGCGGATACGAAGGGGTACCTCGCGAGCGTCTCGAAGGTTACCCTCTGCATCCCCTAAGCTAACTCATTGTCGAGGGCCTACTTATGTGTACCCCTATCGACCCTCTCGACGAGGGCCTTGAACAACTCTATTATCATGCTGTCAGCAAGGTCTTGGGACGCCGAGTCCAGGAAGGGTCTCGGGTCGAAGTCCGTATCCGTGAGCGAGTAGACCAGGGCCTGGAGCGCCATCTCGAGCTTGTCGACCTCGCTCACCAACACTGCCTCGGGAGACGATTTGGTCAGGTACTCCGTGTAGAGTCCTCTGAAGTACTCCCTAACCTCGACAGGCACTCCTCCTAAGATGCTCGATAGGGCCGAGTACTCGATCTCCGTGAGGTCCTCCTCTGGGAGCCGACCCTTCTCCCACGGGGTGAGGTCGCCTGTGACCGCCTCCGGTAGATCGTGGACCAGTCCAAGAAGGGACGCCTTGTACGGGTCCAGACCCTTAATTTTAGCTAGGATGGCGCTAATAATAGCTACAGAGAAGGAGTGCTCAGCGACAGACTCCACATCGACTAAACCGCTCTTCAACCACCCAGTACGTGATACGCTCTTTAGCCTCAGGCAGGCCAGAAAAGCCGAGATTACGTCCATCTCAGGAGGAGGTCATCCACTAAGGTTATTTAACCATACGCCAACACCCTATCAATGTGGTATTGGGGAGGTTCTCCCGAACGGCCCTAGCAATACAGGTCTTCACGGCCGGTTTCGTGATCATGGTCCTCGAGCTTCTAGGTAGCAGGATCCTGACCCCAGTCTATGGCAACACGATAAACACCTGGGGAGGCATAATCGGCGTGGTCATGTCGGGGCTCGCACTGGGCTACTACATGGGTGGCGTGATCTCAACGAGGACGAGGGACTTCAGGGTCCTTTCGGTCCTCATGATACTCTCTTCCTTCTACGTGATAATCATGGCGTCCGTAGACGCGTTCATACTCTCTCTGCTCTCGCCCGAGAACGTCGACGATCGGTTGGGCGTGATCTCGGCCTCCCTCTTCATCCTCGGCCCCCCGACCGTGCTACTGGGCGCTATCCCCCCGATCTCTGTGAGGCTGATATCGAATGAGATCGTTAAGACC
Source organism: Aigarchaeota archaeon (assembly GCA_025059745.1). GTDB lineage: Archaea > Thermoproteota > Nitrososphaeria_A > Caldarchaeales > Calditenuaceae > JANXDH01. The sequence continues at coordinate 144,708 of JANXDH010000005.1, forward strand.
GGCCGTTCCGCAGGGTTCATCTACGCACTCTCTACTCTCGGCAGCATAGCAGGTACGTTCATGACCACCTACCTGCTGATACCGATGCTCGATATAAGGACGGTGATATACCTCTCGTCTTTGACCCTCTTCGCCGTATCATCAATGACGCTGAGGTGGAGGTATGTCCTGATCTCAGGGTTGGTGATGATCTTCCTCATAATCCCCATAAACATCGGTCTCTACGCCACCTGTATCTCGTCGTACATCGGTGAAGTGGTTTATCGCGATGAATCGCTCTACAGTCAGATAGCGGTGGTCGACCGCGGTAATCTGAGGTACCTCTACCTCAACGGTCTCCTACATAGCGTCATGGACGTCAACGACCCATACTCGCTCGTGGCCCAGTACACTAAGTTCTTCATCTTGGGCCCCCTCCTTAGACCAGACTCTGAGAGCGTCCTCTTCATCGGTGGAGGTGGGTTCTCGACTCCGAAACATTTCCTGAAGTACTACGACTTCTCGGTCGTGGATGTGGTCGAGATAGACCCGGAGGTCGTTGAGGTGGCGAGGCGCTACTTCAACCTATCAGAGGACCAGCGCTTGGGTGTATACGTCTTGGACGGTAGGAGGTACCTCTCAATCACGAACAGATCGTACGATCTGATAATCATCGACGCCTACTCTAAAAATTACATCCCCTTCCACATGTTGACGCTCGAGTTCGTCTCCTCTGTAAAGTCGAGGCTCAAAGATGACGGTGTGGTCATGCTCAATATAATATCGTCTCTCAGCGGCCCCACCTCCGATGTCCTGTGGGCCACGTACAAGATTTACAGGTTAAACTTCAGGTATGTCTACGTTATCCCCGTAACCAGTTCCCTCGCCTTCGATGTCCAGAACCTAATCTTACTGGCCAGTGACCATCAGATGGACGTTGACCTCCTCACCTCAGGCAGTTCTGGCGACGGTCTGTCAACAGATATTGACATCAATAAGGCTATGCAGTCACTGATCAGGACGCCATATAGAGAGGACGTGCCGTTACTGACCGACGAGTTCGCTCCCATCGAGTTCTTGATAAACCCCATAACCGGGACACGGTTCGGGCGGGAATACTACCTAGGGATAATCAGACCGTCCATATGCGGTTGAGATAGGTAATATCAAAAGACTTAATATCTTGAGTAGAAGAGACCGAGTGGATGGTAATCACGGAGGAACCATCGAGGATCGGGAAATTATCGGGCCTGAACCTCAAGAGGCTGCGGTTGTACGACGGGTCGTTAAATTTCGACTACGCACACTTCATCCCGAGCATTAAGAAGTGTTCGGTCCTACACGGTCACTCGTCTAGGGTAGTGGTCGAGCTGATCGGCGAGCCATCTGCGGACGGAATAGTGGTCGACTTCGGACTCCTGAAATCGGTAACGAAATCGGTCTTGAAAGATCTGGATCACAAGTTAATTGTCGCGGATCGGTACTTAAGGGACGTCTCAGACCACGAGGTCACCATCGAGTTCCTCGGTGCCAACGGCCGTTACACTCTCAGGGTCCCCCCCTCAGGCGTCGTGATAACTCAGTTCGAGAGCACTGTCGAGAATATCTCATCACTCATAGCGAACCGAATTCTAGAATCACTCCCTGGAAACGTGTTAGAAGTAAAAGTGGTGGTGAGTGAGGGTTTCGGAAAATCTGCCTCGTCCAAAGCATCCAGACAGTAAGCGCAGGTGCGTCCTTCTTTTATCAGGTGGTATAGACTCAGCCACATCCTTGTGGCTCAAGAAGAGAGAGAGTTATGAGGTAGTGACCCTCTCGGTCCTGTTTCATAACAGGAACGAACGGGAGGTCGATGCCTCGAGGACCCTCGCGCGGAAGGCTGGTGTGAAGCTACATCTAGAGTGCTCCTTACCCTACCTCAGGGAGGCCGTCGATCTAGACGAGGGACTAAGGTCAAGGTTGGAATCGAAGAACATCCCGTCGACCCTCATCCCCTACCGGAACTTGATATTCTATTCTTTAGGGTCCTACTTTGCAGTCGTGAACGATTGCAGCACCGTCGTGGTATCTCATAATAAGGACGATATAGGCCGCTTCCCTGACGTCTCGCACGAGTTCGTACAGAAAATCAACGAATTGTTGATCCTGGGAGCGCCTGACGTGCCGATAACTGTGGAGGCCCCGTTACTGAACTACCGGAAGGAGGACGTATTCGCGCTGGCCGTCGAGCTTGGAGTGCCACTGAGCGATACTTGGAGCTGCTGGGGTACCGCGGAGTTTCATTGCGGCCGATGCCTTGGATGTGAGACGCGGAAGAGACTTTTCGCATCTTTCGGACTAAGGGACGACACGGTATACATCCGGTAGATGGTTTTATATATCACAGGTCACGCGCTAACAGCGTGAAGCTTTACGAGTACCAAGCGATGTCTCTCTTCAAGGAGTACGGTATTCCGGTACCGCTCTTCGAGGTCATCGACTCGCCTAGGGACGCAGAGTCATCGGCCGAGGAGATCGGGTTACCGGTCGTCCTGAAGGCCCAGGTGTTGGTGGGGGGCAGGGGTAAGGCAGGAGGAATAAAGGTAGCCCACTCACTGGGGGAGGTGAAAAGTCTAGCCTCGACCATGTTAATGAGCGAGATAAGAGGTGAGTTGGTAAAGAGACTCGTTGTGGCGGAGGCCGTTGAAGTGGAACGCGAGCTGTACCTCTCAGCAACGCTCGAGAAATACGGGGGTAATTACTTGTTTATGGCGTCCCCGGAGGGCGGGGTCGATATAGAGGAGGTCGCAAAGGGATCCCCGGAGAAGATAGTTATGCTCGAGGTCGATCCATTGGTCGGCATCCGGGAGTATCATATGAGAGCGATAGCCCGTAGACTGGACATACCTCCCACCTCCCTGCCGGACCTGATGAACATCCTAAAGGGCCTGTTCACCATCTTCAAGAGCTACAACTGCGAGTTAGCTGAGATAAACCCGCTGGCTTTAACTAATAAAGGCAACTTAATCGCGTTGGACGCGAAGGTCATTATCGACGATAACGCTCTCAGGGTCTACCCCCACATCTCCCGGTTGGAGGTGGAGGAGGTAAGCGGCATAGAGGGAGAGGCGAGGAGGCACGGCTTCAGCTACGTCGAGATGGACGGAGACATAGGCATCATAGGCAACGGCGCGGGCCTGACTATGACCACGATGGATCTTATAAAGTTCTACGGTGGGCGGCCTGCGAACTTTCTGGACATAGGAGGCGGTGCGGACGCCGAGAGGGTCTACAAGGCGACATCCCTGCTTCTCAAACACCATGCAGTTAAAGTCCTCTTCGTCAACGTCCTAGGCGGTATAACGCGTTGTGATGAGGTCGCCAAGGGTCTGGTCAGGGCAATGAAGGAATCCGGAGCGGGGAAGAGACTGGTAGTGAGGCTCGTTGGCACTAGGGAGGAGGAGGGCCGGGCGATACTGACCTCTAACGGATACGAATATTTCAGCTCCATGGATGAGGCCGCAAAAAAGGCCATCGAGCTTTCAAAGATGGGTTGATGTCGAGAGAGTACCCGCATTTCTACAGAGTCACATCGCTCTTAGGACTGATCGGGGCCGTCGCGGCCTACCCCCTCGTGATTTTAGCAGTTATCCAATCGCCATGGTTTGATCTCTTCTCGAATGCGTTGAGCGACCTCGGTAGGTACTCAAACTATCCCGGGAACGTATACTTCAACGCTGGTCTTATCTTATCGGGCTTGCTAACTAGCGTATTCGCAATCTCACTGATCGTCAGTGTGAAGTCGATCTCCTTGGAGACTTGGAAATATACGTTGTTAATCGCGACCGTATCACTCATAGCTATCGGTCTCTTCCCCGAGGACCTCGGAGCTCTTCACCTGGTCCCCTCTGTGACCTTCTTTGCGTCTTTACCTCTCACCATCTTGATCTACGGCACCATCAACCTGTACTCAGGGAGGAAAGCCGTGGGAGTAGAGGCCCTCATACTCTCCAGCGCGTGTATAGGTGTCTGGACTGCAGACTGGTCGTGGTCGGGCGTCGCTATACAGGAGCTCATCACCTCGATCATAGGCAGTTACTGGATCGTAAAGGTCATCGCATCGTTGAGCCACTAACAATTTTTGACCGTCCTGAAGAAACGTATATTATTCAGACACCACATTGAGATGAAGGTATGCGTGATTATCACCTCATATGGACTGCTTTTCTCACCACGTGGGTTTGCGCGTATGCCGCCAGGACCCTCTTCTCACCGGCTATACCTCCTATCATGAGGGACCTCTCACTATCATACACGCTTATAGGCCTCGCCTCCTCGGCGATCTTTTACACGTACGCCCTGACGCAGTTCGCCGCCGGGTTCATCGGTTCCAGATTCGGGAGAAAGAGGGCCCTGATCTTTGGCATGGGAGTGAGTGGCATCGCTACGACACTGACCTCAATAGCCAACGATCTCATCTCACTGATTACCTTCAGAACAATGACGGGCCTGGGTCAGGGCTTCCTGTTCAGCAACGACAGATCGATAATAGCCCACGTGACGCCGAAAGAGAAGTTGGGGTTCGCTCAGGGTCTCTCGTTCTCCGGTGTGGGCATCGGTTTACTATTGGGCGTTTTCGGGGGAGGTCTATTGATAGGCGTTTTAGGCTGGAGGGTCACTTTCTTATTAGTCGCATCCCTCTCGCTCATATCACTATTCTTGCTGACGACGATGGTCAAGGAGCCTCCGAGGGAGGACTGGAACGCCCTGAATATCAAGTCTGCCGTGAAGGGTTTGATGGTCGACAGGGAGTATATAGCGCTCATACTGGCAGGCGTTCCCATTCATTACAACTACTGGGTGCTGACGACATGGTTGCCTACCGCTTTGATAGAGAGCAAGATAGGCGACGTCTTCACCTCGACGGCGATCACCTCCCTGATAGGTATAGCAGCACCAGTAGGTCTGGTCACCCTCGGCAAACTGAGTGATATAGCTTTTATGAAGGGGAGGGGCGAGTGGATCATCGTAGGAGCGCTCTCAGCATCGCTAGTGATAATGACGCTCTTGTTGACCGTGGAGTACGTGATGAGGGCCCACGTAGCTCTGATATTCGTTACGACGTTCTTAACCGGTTTAGCCATATGGGGAACTTGGGCTCCCATGTATCGTATAGCGGCTCGGGTGAGGTCAGGCTCCTTGTCCGCGATAGCCTTCGGGATCATGAACGGGTTCCACTTCATAGGTGCCATCGTGTCCCCATTCATAACGGGTTACATTAGGGACCTGACGGGAGACTTCACCTCGGGATTCGTAATAGCCGCCCTCTTCCCACTCCTCTGCGTCGTGTTAGGGTTCACGGTTAAGTTCAAAAGCAGCTGAGGATCTGCGATTACATCGGGGTCGGTCTGAAGACGCTGTCCACATCTGACTCACAATAGATCGATCTATCCACTTTTACCGCACAATCCTCGCAGAGGCTCACGCCGCAGATGGTGCACGACCCTATTGCGTCCTTAGCCGGATGGTTCCGACATTTCATAAAATTTCCCTAAAGAGGCTCGGATATATCGTTTTGCAGGTTAAGTGTTACAATCATGATCGTGGCAAGGTTTATTTATGGTATCCAATCTCTTAGTGTGTAGTGGATGGACCCATTAAATGTCGTCCTGCCCCTTGTTATAGGCATATCCTCGATAGGGTGTGGGTGCTCACTCCCCATATTCCCCGGTCTATTCATGATAATGCGCGGTAGTCGCTCCAAGGCCCGTGCGATCGAAATGTCAGCCCTCTTCTCGGTGGTAGCGTTGGCCTTCCTGCTGTTCTTCGGCGCATCCATCTCGCTCTTTGGTCTCACATTGAGACCGCCTCAAGAGGGGACCGTCTCTCAAGACTCACTGGTGCCATTACTGCCTTCCGTAACCCCTCTGTCCCACATCCTAAAGTTCGTCGGCCTCTCGCTCTACGTCATCATCGGGATCTTCTTGCTCTTGAACATAGAAGTCGAGGGCAAACTAAGTTCGTTCTTCATGAGAAAGGCGACCACTCAACCGATCGGAGTGGGCAGGGCGATCGTCGGCAGCATCCTTTACGGCGTTCCCGCGACCATCATGTGCTCTATCATATTTTTGCTACCCTTTGTCTTCTCGTCGCTGACCTTCGGAGACTCGTTCGAGGTCATCGTGCAGTTCGCATCGTTTGGTATAGGCAGGTCGGCGGTCATTATAATCTTTGGCATGCTTCTCTCCAGTCTACAGACAAAAGCGTTGGAGGTGCTTACGAAGTGGTCCTCCTCCATCTCAAAAATCATAGGGGTGATAATGATCATTCTCGGCATATACTTCTATGTCTATGCCAGCGCAAGTGGATTTTGAGGCCTCATGACTTTATAGCAGATGAATGACGAGATTAGGGGCGTGAACCCCTTCAGATACATGTTGATCAAGTGGGTGTATGGTTACTCGGTACCCCTCGACGTGGTGAGAGAGTTGAGTATCGATACCGGGTCACGATTGTTGCACGTCGGTCCAGGCATAGGCGACAGCCCAATCATGATCCATAAAAGATACAATTGCGCCGTCGATTGTATCGAGTTCGACAGAACTTTGGTCTCAATGGGTAGCAGGCGCGTCAACGAGAAGGGCTATGGCGAATCTGTCAGCTATCATGTCTACGAGGAACTGACCTACCTCAAGCCACGGACCTATGATGCGGCGCTCTTTGAGTCCTCTCTGAGCGTCGTTACTAATCCCGAGTTGGTCCTATCTACGGTCGCTGGGCTGCTCAGTGAGGGGGCCCTAGTCGGTGTGCTTGAACTCACTTGGAACTCTTATCCTTCAGACGAGAAGGCTTCTTGGTTGGTTAAAGCCTTGGGTAGAGACGTCAACTTGAGAACCAGGCGAGAATGGGAGGACGTTTTTCACTCCTCAGGTCACAGGATTTTAAAGAGTTGGTCTGAGGGGATAGGTCTATTAAAGAAGTTCTGGTCTGATTTCAAGGTAGCACCTACGGGGACGCTGTGGGGTATCTCAAAGGTCGTGTACGGCGCATTAAGTGATGTAAAGAAGAAAGATTTGATGTTTGACTTTTTGAACGTCCTCAGAAATTACAAAGGAGATTTGAGCGTCGCTTGTTTCGTGCTTGATCGATCAGATAAAGAGTTATAAATAATTAAAAAACGTTATAGTTGAGATCGAAATGGTCCTACCAGGCTACAGAGATCCGAGAACATATATGCCTGAGGGGAAGTATCCGGACGACTGGCCGCCCTTCGAGCGGATCCACCCGCCAGACTGGAGAAGTTTCAAGATTCCAAATCCTCCAGAGTGGACCAACGCCACTGAGTACGTTCTAGATAGACACATAGGCACGCCGGTAGAGAAGAAGACCGCGCTTATAGCAGATGACGTGAAGTACACCTACAGGGATGTACTAGAGCAAGTGTGCAAGGCCGCAAACGCAATGACAAAGACGTTCAACTTGGATTACGACAACAGGGTACTGATCGTTGCGCCTGATTACATAGAGGCCTTGGTGACTTGGTTAGGAGCCCAGAGGGCCGGGATCACTCCCTGTTGGGTCTCTCACCTATACAAATCTCATGATATCAAGTACTTCATAGAAGATACAGCCTGTAAAGTCTTATTCATAGACGGTAAGCAGGCGGAGAAGGTGAATGAGATACGTCATGAACTACCCCCCACGCTGAAACACATCGTCGTTTACAGGGCTGACGGTAATCTGAGCTGGGCGAGAGACTATCAAGAATTGGTGGGTAACATGCCTGGAGAGTTTCAACCGTTGAAGAAACACGTCGACGACTTCACTTACCTCTTCTATTCAGGAGGCACGACGGGTAGACCGAAGTGCATAATCCATTTAGTCCGGGATTTCACGTGGATACCGTACGCGTTCGTAAATTACATGGAGTGGAGACCAGACGATATTCATTACGACACGTCTCCGAAGTTTCACGATCATGGTATATGGCCGGGCGCAATGATACCCATGTGGAACGGTGCCACGGCCATACTCGTGAGTGAACCTCTCACTCCTAAACTCGTGGTCGACGTCATCGAGAAGCATAAACCGACCATCCTCACTACAGTCCCCACCGTGCTCAAGTGGCTAGTAGCCTTCCCAGAAGAGTACGGTAGGAAACCGTCTTTTCAATCGATAAGGATGGTTCACTCAGCCGCTGAGCAGATACCCATGGTCATACACCAAAAGTTCCTTGAGATCTACGGGATTGAGATCTTTGACTCCATAGGGTGCTCAGAGGTATCCTATGAGTGGTTCGCGAACAGACCGAAGGAGCACAAGATGGGCAGCACCGGAAAACCGATCTTCGGATACGAGGCGTTACTAGTTGATCCAAACACCTTCGAGATCATAAGAGAACCGAATAAGGAGGGCGAGATGTGGGTAAAGGCAGATAGCGTCCTAGCTTTTTACTGGAGGAAATACCACAAATCCAAGGACGTCCTCATAGGACCCTGGTTCAGGACGGGCGACGTGATGTACTTCGATGAGGAAGGATTCCTCTGGCACGTGTCGAGGTTAGACGACGTGTTCAAATCACATGGTATGTGGGTCTCTCCCTTAGAGGTGGAGGGCGTTATAATGCAACATCACGCTGTTAAAGAGGCCGCGGTAGTGCCCAAGAAAGATGATGCTGACGGCCTAACGTACCCGAAAGCCTTTGTGGTTCTAAAGAGCGGATACACACTTACACCTGCAATGGTGAAGGAGATTCAGGAGCTGGTCAGAAAGAGCATAGGTGGGTACAAAGTGCCGAAGTGGATAGAGCAGATAGATGAGATCCCGAGGACAACGTTCCAGAAGATTAGCAGGGTGACCCTAAGGAAACTCGAGGAAGAGAGACAGAAACCGTCCTAGACGGTCGCTCTAATCGAAAAACTTACTCTTCTCGATTAACAACCGATAATTTTTATATAGCATTCATATGCTGTAAAATGCATGGGTATCGTCCCGACGTTTAGGTTCAATCTAACGAGTGCAGTCATAATAGCCACTGTCGTCTTTACCGGTTACTTATGCCTCAACCCTATGGGGTGGCTATTATTTGGTAGTTTCTGGAGCGCTGACCCGGGAAAAGCCGGCGTACTCACCCTAGACAACTACGCTAGAGCGTTCGCCTCAAGGGAACTCGTGCCTACTCTCATAAACTCCGCAATATACGCCATAGGTGCAGCGGGGCTCTCTACTCTAATGGGTCTCATTTTGGCTTGGACAGTCGTCAAGACTAACACGCCATTTAGGGGCTTCATTGAGATCATAGCCATATTACCGTATATGGTCCCGTTGTTGCTCCTAGCCATAAGTTACACCTTTCTCTTCAGTCCTAGAATCGGGCTGATAAATAGAGTATTGATGGGACTCTTCAACTTACCTCAAGCACCCTTCGACATATACTCGATGTGGGGGATGATTTTGGTGATGGCGATATTCGAGACACCCTTCTCGTTTCTAATAATTGCTGCTGCCATGAGGGCCATGGACGCTTCATTGGAGGAGTCCGCGAGGGTCGTTGGTTCGTCACCGTTCTCTACGTTACGTAGCATAACGTTACCGATAATAATGCCTGCGGTCCTCGCCTCATTCCTGATAAACGTAGTGAGAGCGCTAGAGATATTCGACATCCCCGCTATACTGGGCTATCCGGTCAAGTTATACGTAATGCCCACGCTAATCTACACGACCCTGTGGAGTGGCCTCGCACCGGACATCAGGGGCGCCACAGCCCTCTCCACTCTCCTAATGGTCCTGACGGTCTCACTGATTCTGCTTTACAGATATTACACGCGACAGAGTTACAAGTTCGCGTCCATAGCTGCCCGCGGGTTTAGGACCGGAGTGGCCGATATAGGGAAGTGGAAGTACGTCACACTCGCGTTCGCGTTCTTTTACTTCTTCATAGCTGTCGTGCTGCCAATTTTCATCCTAGCGTTCTTTTCCTTCATGCCGAGGCTAAAGACTCCGGAGCTATCAGACATAACCCAGTTCACGCTGAAGAACTACATCGACGTCTTCACGTACCCGATAACGTTTAGGGCGCTCCTTAACAGCGTGTTCCTTGCTGTAGTGGGTGCGTTCCTAGCCGTGCTGTTGGCGTCGCTAATATCCTACTTGACCATCAGGATAAAAGGTAGAGGTAGTAACCTACTTGAGAGCGTGGCCACTCTTCCGTTCGCAGTCCCCAGCATCGTGCTCGCGGTCGGTCTCATCTGGGCATACCTCTACATACCCATAGGCATCTATGGTACGATATGGATCTTGATGGTAGGGTACATCACCAAATTCATACCTTTCGGTATAAGGTCCGTCTCCGTGAACATGCTGCAGATACACAAGGACCTCGAGGAGTCCGCGAGGGTCTCTGGGGCGTCTCGAATCAGGACGTTCTACTCGATATTGTTGCCCCTAGTGAGGCCTGGCATGATAGCGGCGTGGCTGATACTGGCCACCATATTCCTGAGGGAGTTCAGCATGTCGATCCTCCTCTACAAGGCAGGCTCCGAGGTGCTCCCGGTGGTCGTCTTCGATATGTACATCAACGGATTCTGGCCGACACTGAGCGCGATAGGCGTCCTCATGACCGCTATAAGCCTGACGTTCGCGGCCATCGCCTTGAGACTCGGTCGCGGTTCGTCGATATTCGGGTGACCAGATTCAGCATTTTCAGTTGTTTACCTAACTCGTCGGCTTTAGCTTCAATTGATTTCAATAAGTAAAAAAATTTTAATACCAGAACAAGACTATATTAAAGCATGAATAATGAAAAATTTAAGGAAACTAAGATATCGAGGAGGCATGCGATCTCCAAAGTGGCGGCCGTTGGCGGAATTGTAGCCGCGGGCGTAATTACAGGACTAGGGGGTTACCTCGCAGGCTCAAATCAAAATGCGCAACCACCTCAGACAGCGACAACGACCATAACCCAGGCGATAACCCGTACCCTGACTCAACCGGTTACCACGACCGTCGAGGTGACTCCGAGACTCACACCCGTTGACGTCAACTTAGTAACGACCTCAGGTGCGCGTAACGCCGCTTTCTTCCTCCTCCCCATAGACGACGCAAGAGGTAGGGAGCTGGCAAGCCGATTGGGGCTGAACATCAGGTCATACAGGCAGGTGAGAGGGACAGGCGAGGCTATAACCGACGTGTTGGAGAGGAGGGCCGACATTATCTTGGCTGCGTCGATCGATGCATCCCTACAAGCTATGGAGAGGGGCGTTGATATAAGGTTCATACACTTCAACGACAGGTTTGCGATCAGTACGTTCATAGGGAGGAAGGGGTTCCCACACAAGACGTTAGACCAGATGAGGGATGCGGTGAGGAGGGGCGAGCGCATAAGGGTCGGTTACACGAGACCCGGAGGACTCTCTTACTTCAACATGCTCTTCCTTGCGGCGCAATTAGGTACGAAGGAGGGAGAAGGCGTTATAGGTCTCTCTCTCGGCGAACAGGACGCCATCTTGGCCGCGATGGCTAGGAACGAGGTGGACCTGTACGGGACTACACTGGGGTTCGCTTTGCAGACACAGGAGAGAGGAATCGCCGACATAATTTTGAAAGAGTCGACAGTCAGGGGCGCACTTTGGCACTCTTGGACTCTACTGACAAATACCGAGACCATCGAGAGAAGACCGGAGCTGGTCGCGCGGGTGGTCGCCTACACTAGGGAGCTGATAAAACTATGTGAGGTCGATAGGGATTACGCAGTATCGCTGATGATGAAGGAACCTCCTGCAGGATACGGCTACTCGAAAGCGGTGGCAGAATCTTACTACGACGAGATGCTTTGGAACCACCTTGGCGCTCCGAACGCGTCAGCTCTCAGCAAGATGAGGGACGAGTACACTGCATGGGGACTTATCAGGTCAGTTCCGCCACTCGCCAACTGGTACACGACTAGGTTCCTGTAGCGCGCCTTTATCTCACGCGGTAACCTCCACCAGTCTCAGTTTCATCCTCGCTTTTCCCTCTATCCTTAACAATACGAAGTTTATTGTGATCGCTATTAGGGCAACGATCATTATAACTCCGTAAAGAGTTGAGGTCCTGAGGGAATGGGAGAGTGCGGAGACTATATACCCGATGCCAGGACTATACAGGAGGTCTCCTACGATCGCTCCGACCAGAGAGTATAGGGTCGCCGTTCTGAGGGAGGCTAGGAAACTGAAATAGGCGGCAGGCCAAAGCAACTTCCTGTATACCTGAGTCTTTCTAGTGGCTCCGAAGGTCTTCACCATCGAGAGGTAATCTGCGGTGAGAGTCCTTAGGCCCGAGAGGACGTTCAGACTGACGAATATGAAACTGAATATGCTGATGTATGCTATCTTCATCACGAAGACGTCCCCCAGGAACTTCAGTATTATGGGTATGAATATCGATTTCGGTATGGCGGCCACCATGAGTATGTAAGGCAGTGCTAAACCGCGCACGTAGCGAAGCTCAGCCATCAACATCCCGAATAGAAGTCCCGTAACGGAACCGAGACATAGGCCGCTCGCGAAGGTGGACGCGGTGTAGACGAAGTGGTCAAGATACCTCCCCGTAGTCACTATCCTTAAAACTTCATTTAAGACTGTTATCGGTCTCGGAAGGAGAACCTCTGGATATATCCTCAGGAGGACGAAGACCTCCCACCCAATGAAGAAGGATGCGACGATAGCCAACTGAACCATCAAACGCGTGGGAAGATTGAAACTCATAGCGTCCTCATCCTCCCTCTTACCCTCCTATCCAACCAAGAGAAGGTCAAGTTGATGGCGAGGGCTGTTAGAATCACGACTACCGTAGCAGCATACATGATTGGCGTCCTGAACGTGGTGTTCCCCCAGGATACCAGAAATCCCATGCCTATGCCAGAAGCGACCATCTCTCCTACTATCACCCCGACAAACGTGTAACTGAGACCCAACTGGAGCGCCGTCGTCAATATGGGGAATATGCTAGGTATCGCCACCTTCACGAAGATCTTTGAGACAGAGTTAGTGAACACCCTTGCCATTCTCAAGTAGCCCCAGTTCAAGTAGGAGAGGGCTCCGGTGGTCGTTATTATCAAAGGCGGTAGTCCGACGAGCACCCCCAAAGCTATCTTAGACTCTATGCCTATTCCGAATAGAAGCACTATCGCAGGGTAGAGAATAACGGCCGGGATGGCGAAGAAGGCGAGTATCAGGGGATAAAATACGTCCCTCGCTCCCTTATTTAAAACCAGCGCGAAGGATGACGGGAGACCTACGCCTATAACTATCATAAAGGCTATCATAACAGTGTACAAAGTAGTGAGGTAGTTTGAGATGAAGCCGTGAGGCACCTCGGGGTTCGAGCCGAAGGTGTACAGTGCCCTCAAGAGGTCGTCTAACGTGGGGAACGTCCATCTACTTATCCACCCAACCCTCACCAGAAAGTCGAGAGAGAGTAGCACTCCCGCCACTATGATCAAGTGAGGGACTACTCTCTGGAGCAGTGAGAGCGCAGAATTACCCTTGATCACTTCCCTATACCCCTCTTTAATTTCAACCAGAGCTCCCTCCTGACCTTTTGTACTCCCTCCGACTCTGGATCTCGCGGCCTCTCAACGTCAATATCAACCACGTCGATTATCCTGCCGGGTCTCGCTGACATGACGGCGACCCTAGTTGAGAGGAAGGCCGCCTCGGCCAGGCTATGGGTGACGAAGACCACTGTCTTCTTCGAGTGCATCCATATCCTCGATAAGTCCTCTCCGAGCATCAGTCTGGTCTGTTCGTCAAGGGCCCCAAATGGCTCATCCATGAGTAATATCTCGGGGTTGACGGCTAGGGCCCTCGCTATAGCTACCCTCTGCTGCATCCCACCGGAGAGCTCTGAGGGGTACATGTTCTCGAAGCCCGATAGGCCGACCAGCTTCAGGTACTCCATCGCCACCTCCCTACGCTTCTCCTTCTTTACGCCGGAGAGCTCGAGGCCCAATCCGACGTTATCGATGACCGTCCTCCAGGGAAGGAGTAACGGGTTCTGAAAGACGTACGAGATGGTACCGGGTTGAGGGCCGTTGACCTTTTTTCCGGCAACAATCACGGTCCCCTTGGTGGGTTTGATCAGACCTGCCATGATGTTCAATAAAGTTGATTTACCACATCCTGATGGCCCAATGATCGTAAAGAACTCGCCTTGGCTGACTTCTAAGCTAACGTCGCTCAGCGCATCTATGACCGAGTTAGCGATGCTGTACGAATGTGAGATCCCCTCAACCCTTATAACCGACCATCCCGATCTGGTCTCTAAAGAGGACATCTGATCAACGCACCGTATAATACTAAGAGCATGACTTATTAATAGTTTACCAAAAACGTTTTAGTTGAGAACGGTGATCCTAAATTGTTCCGTGTTAGGTGCGATCTGACGTGATAGTTTGAGTTTTAGCCCGGGGCGGATTCGAACCGCCGTCACGGGGGAACCCCTCGTATCGGATCCAGAGCCCCGTATCCGTAGTCCTGACCGATTGACCGCTAGACGACCGGGCTTCAATTATCAGTTAGGTTGGCCTCTATATCAGGTTTTAAACCGAGACCCACTCCAGTTGAGCAAAACAAAAAATTATAAGGCGGTTTAGAATTGAGATATTGAGATCTCATGATCCCGAAGAGTTTTGAGTACTTTGAGCCCAAGACGTTGAGTGAGGTCGTTGGGTTCTTAAAGAAGCACAAGGAGAACGCGAAGGTACTCGCAGGCGGTCACAGTCTAATCCCCATGATGAAACTGAGGTTGGCAGCACCTCAGTATATAATCAACCTTGAGCCCCTGAGGAAGTCTCTGAGCTACATCAAGGTCGGTGGCAAGTCCATCAGAATCGGTGCGCTGGTCAGACACGCCGAGATAGAGCACTCACAGATCCTGAAGCGAGAACTGCCTATACTTCCCGCTGCAGCGGAGTGGATAGGTGATATGCAGGTCAGGAACATGGGGACCATAGGAGGATCGGTAGCACACTCGGACCCCGCGAGCGACTGGCCCGTGGTTATGTTGAGTCTAAACGCCGTCTTCACTCTATACTCTGGAAAGAAACGCAAGGTTCCAGCCTCAAAGTTCTTCATAGGCCCGTTCACGACGGCCATAAAACCATATGAGGTACTGACTGAGATCGAGATACCGAGGCTGCCTAAGAGACACGGTTGGTCGTGGAAGAAGTTTGAGAGGAAGGCAGGAGACTTCGCGACTGTGAACGTGGCCACCCTGATACTCCCCAAGGACGGTCACATAGGTAGCGCCTCCATAGCGGTGGGCTCAGTACACTATAGACCGTATCGGGTGACGGAGGGCGAGAGGTTACTCAAGGGTGCCAAGCCCGACTTAGAGCTGGTCGAGAGGGTGGCTGAGAGCGCGGCTTCGATGGCCGAACCTACATCGGATCTGAGGGGGTCCGCTGAGTATAAGAGGCACGTAACGAAGGTGTTCGTTAAGAGGTCCTTAATCGAGGCTATAGAGCGCGCTAACCTGAACTTGAGGTGACCCGGATGGCCAGGCGTAAGTCGGTCAGAAAGACTAAGGCCGGTTCGAACGCGTTGAACGAGATACCTATAACCGTGAGGGTGAACGGGGTAGAGTACAAGAACACGGTCCAACCGAGGCTTTTACTGATACACTACCTGAGAGACGTATTGGGACTCACCGGTTCTCACATAGGGTGCGACACATCGAACTGCGGCGCTTGCACAGTACTCATGAAGGATGTATGGGGCGGCGAGTGGAGAGCGGTCAAGTCGTGCACCTTCTACGCGTTCCAAGCGAACGGGAAGGAGATATTGACGATAGAGGGACTGGCTAGAGACGGCGAACTCCACCCCCTCCAGAAGGCCTTCTGGGAGCACCACGGGCTCCAGTGCGGTTACTGCACTCCGGGGATGATAATGGCCGCGCTCGGTCTCCTACTGATGAACCCGAATCCGACGGTAGAAGAGATCAGGAAGGGTATCTCGGGGAACCTCTGTAGATGCACCGGCTACATCAACATAATCAAGGCAATAGACGCCGCGGCCAAGGAGATGTCAGCTAAGGGCGTGAAGGTCTGAAGTCTTTGAATTATGAGTTTTTATGCATCAGAAGCTCCGGACCTTTTTTTAAATTTCATAAAGTCGCGTAGGAGCTCAAAACTCCTATCCAAGAGAGATGTTGACCTCTCGGACATAAAGACCGCATTATCGACCGCCATCTCGGCTCCCAGCGCCCACAACTCACAGCCGTGGAGGTTCATCGTCATAACGGATCGATCGCTGATGGAGAGGTTGCTGGACGAGATGGCATTAGAGTGGCGGTCGGACCTGCAACGCGACGGGTACGACGAGACGAAGATCGATAAGATCGTTCTCTCATCGAGGGAGAGGACGTTGAGAGGATCGCTGTGGATAATCGTGTGTCTGACGATGGCAGAGATGGATAGGTATCCAGATGAGAAGCGCCAGAGAGCCGAGTACGTCATGGCAGTCCAATCGATAGGTTCAGTGATCCAGAACATTTTGCTGGCTCTCCACGCTCTCGGGTACGGTGCGTGTTGGAGGTGCGGCCCCCTCTTCGCCCAGGGGCCCGTGACGAGGGTACTCAAGATACCCGAAGACGTAGAGCCGCAAGGACTCATAGAGGTTGGAGGAGTCGGGGGGATCAGGGCCATGCGGAGAAAGGATCTGTCCGAGGTCTGCTACCTGAACGCTTGGGGATCCAAACTATGCTGACGGCTTTGGCCGGTGGTGTGGGAGCTGCAAAACTCCTCTATGGAATCTCGGAGGTCACGCGAGAGGAGGTGCGCATTATAGTGAACACGGCCGATGACGACGTCATATACGGCCTCTACATCTCCCCAGACATCGATACCGTAATTTACACCCTATCTGGCATGGCAGATAACGAGAAAGGATGGGGAATAAGTAACGACACCTTCTCTTGCCTGTCGTTGCTCTCGCGCCTCGGTATGCAGACGTGGTTCAAGATAGGCGACAGGGACTTCGCGATGCACATCTTCAGGACCTTTAAGATGCGTTACGAGAACGTCCCCCTCTCACGCGTTACCTCAATGGTCGCTGAACGGTTAGGTGTAAGGCAAGTAATAATTCCCATGTCCGATCAACAGGTCAGGACTGTCATAGATACCGGGACCGAGCTACTCCCATTTCAGAGGTACTTCGTCGAGAGGGGCGCGAGTACAGAGATCAAGGGTGTGATCTATACCGGCATAGAGGCCGCTGAGCCCGCACCGGGGGTCTTAGAGTCCATAATTGAGGCGAGGACCGTCTTGATACCTCCTAGCAACCCTGTTGTGAGCATAGGACCTATCATAGCAGTGAAGGGTATCAGGGAGGCTTTGAGGTCGACCGATGCGTCGGTCGTAGCCGTCAGTCCTATAGTCGGGGGGAGGGCTCTGAAGGGTCCTGCGGACAAAATGTTGCGCGCGCTCAACTTGGACGTCTCCCCCGTAGGCGTCGCATCCCTGTACCGTGACTTTCTGGACGTTATGATCATCGACGACGTAGATGCCTCGAGGAAACGCGAGATCGAGGAGATGGGCATCAGGTGCTATGTGACTGATACGGTCATGAATGATCTTGAAGACAGGAAGAGGCTCGCCCGATTCGTCCTCTCGATCATCGAAGATAGAGGCTGAACCACCTATAAGATCCTTGAGAGGAGCTCCCTAGCGTGTCTCGAGTCTATTACCAGGTTATCACACACCTTACCCCTCCTCAGGTACAGGTGCGTGTCGTTGTCCCACGTGAAACCGACCCCACCGTGCAACTGTATCGCCTCAAGGGCGACATGTGTGACCACCTCGCCCGCTAATGCTTTTGAGACTAGGCAACGGAGTTTGCTGTTACTGTTGTAGAGAACGGTCGCGCGTAGCTCCTCGATCCTCACCAAGAGGTCCGAACACCTGTGCTTGATCGCTTGATATGACGCGACCTTTTTTCCGAACGTCTCTCTGACCATCAGGTGCTCTACGGTCATCTCCAAGAGCCTCTCGGCGCATCCTAAAGCCTCGGCCGCCAAGAGGATAGACGAATGAGCAACGTCTTCAAGAATTTGGTCTGATTTAACGTAGTAGCGGGCTATCTCATCGGTCTTCACGTCTAATTCACCGCGTACCATCTGGCAGGTACTCGTCAGATCAATGAACTGGACGGGCGTTGCAAATCTCCTTATTGAGGAACTTTCTATCAGAAACAACCTAGTCACGCCGTCATCCAAGACAGGTAGGAGAACGAGATCAGAGACGTCTAGGTCTAGAACGAGGCCGTTAACACTCACCTTTCCATCAGCTGGTGAGAGAGACGCTTGGGGACTCCCTTTGTCGACGAGTTGAAGCCTATTGTTGAGTAGCGGTGTAACCACCTTGACGCCTAGCTCCTCGATGAGCTCTACCCTCTTGAGTGGCTCTCTAATTGATTTACTCAGCAGGTAACTCGAGATGAGATGTAACGTCAGTAACCCGAGTGGCACCAGGTGGCGCCCAGATAACTGGGACAGACATGCGGCCACGACCATTTTAGAACCATCGTTACCCTCCTCATCCATTAGGAAGAGCGACGTGAGACCAGTGTTCACGAGTTCAGCCTTGAGTGCACTGACAGCGCTCCTGTTACTGTCGGCCACCACCCTCATCTGCGTACGCCCATAGCTCCTCCCCAATAGCGACTCGAAGGTCCTGACGGAGAGCGTATCCTCCTCGTTTAGTTCCGGTTCTATAACGCGAAATCTCATAGACCTCACCTGGGCATCTCTAAGATGCGCTCCGATATTATGTTCCTCAACACCTCCGACGTGCCGCCGGCGATAGCCCTCCCCCTTGACCAGAGCATCCCTCTGAACCAACTGATATCACAGCCGTCCGCGTCCGAGGTCGCACCGCCTCCAAGGTACTCGTTGATAGTCAGGTAAGTCCTCTGAATTGCGTTGGTAGCTGAGAGCTTCATGATCGTCGTCTCGGGGCCGACCTCACCTCTCTGCGCCAGATTCATCATCGACTCGAGGAGGGCCTTCGACTTCTCTAAATCAATCAGGAGGTCAACGGCCCGCGCCTTCCAGTAAGTTTTATCGCTCTCCCCCACTTCCTCGATCATTCCCCTAAACCTGTTAAAGGCTGCGGAGGCCTTTGCCAGCATCTCCATACACATGAGCAGCCTCTCATGGTTCAGGGTCATCATAGCGATGTTCCATCCTTGGTTGAGCTCACCTATGACGTTCTCGAGTGGGACCCTGACCTCGCTCAGGAAGATCTGGTTGAACTCCGTCTCTCCGGTGATCTGCTTTATCGGGGAGACCCTCACGCCCTCGCTTTTCATCGGGAGAATGACGCACGTAATGGATCTATGTCTATCCTCAACCTTCCCCGTCCTACAGAGCAGGAGGCAGTAGTCCGCGATGTGCGCGAGGCTGCTCCACACCTTTTGACCGCTTATGATCAGCGAATCCCCTTTGATCTCGCCCCTGCAGGCCAAGACAGCCAGATCTGACCCTGCACTCGGTTCGGAGAACCCCTGGCACCATATCTCGTCAGCTCTCAGAATCGGGGGCACGTAGCGCTCTCTCTGAGCATCGGTCCCGTGGGACAATAATATTGGTAAAGCAGTGACCAGACCGATCCTATTCAAAACTGGCGCGGCTGACCTCTTTGCTAATTCCTCGTGGATCACAAACTCGAGTAGCCTGCTCCCCCCCTTCCCCCCGTACCTCTCAGGAACGCCGTACCCGAGCCACCCCTCCTCGTATAGCCTCCTCTGCCAAGCGCGCATCTGGGGTATGATGTCGTCGTATATCCGTCGGTGAATTGACTCTATGGTCCTCGGCCACCAATCGGGCGAGTTGCGTTCTAACCACTCAGAGAACCTCCTCCTAAAGGCCTCTAAATCGTCCTTGGTCACAACACCCTCTCGCATTCATAAACTATAAACCCCGGAGGCATTTATAGGTTGAATCGGGTTGTTGGCAAAGAGGATAGCTCAGTTCGTCGAGTCAGTAGAGTACTCAGACCTTAAACAGTCCGTGGTTAGCGAGGTTAAGCGGAGAATCTTGGACTCAATAGGCGTCATGGCCGGCGCCTACCGTGACGTCACCCCGAGGATCGTCATGAGGGAGGCTATGAGGTTTCCAACCGAAGGGGGTTCGAGATTGTTCGGTAGCGGTGTGAGGGTCGCCCCTGACTGGGCATCGTTCGCTAACGGTGTGCTCGTCAGGTACTTGGACTTCAACGATACCTACCTATCAAGAGAGGCGTTGCACCCTAGCGATACGATCCCGGCGCTGATCGCCGTGGCGGATGATCTAGGCTCGTCCGGAAAAGAGTTGATGACATCGATAGTCGTAGCGTACGAGGTTACCTGTTGGCTAGCCGACTCTCTCAGCCTACGCGACAACGGATACGATCACGTCGCTTGCATCGCCTTCGGTACCGCGGCTGGTGCGAGTAAGCTTATGGGTCTGGAGACCAATGAGATAGTAAACGCGATAAACCTGACTGGCGTCGCTGCTGCTGCCCTAAGACAGACTAGGGCTGGTGAGTTGAGCATGTGGAAGGGGTGTGCCGCTGCCAACGCAGCTAGACACGGTGTCTTCGCGACGCTTCTTGCGCGGGGCGGGGTGACTGGGCCATCTCCAATCTTTGAGGGAGAGATGGGTTTCATAAGAGTCATCTCGAGAGACTTCCGCGAGGTACCCTTACCGCTGAACGATCGAGGCGACTTCAGGTTGCTCAAGACCCACATAAAGCGCTGGCCCGTCGAGTACCACTCCATGTCCGCGGTGGAGGCCGCGATCGACCTCGTGAGGAGCGAGGGCATCAACGCCTCAGAAGTCTCTCAAATTAAGGTCAATACTTTCTCGGTATCTTACAGGATCATAGTGAAGGACCCCGAGAAGTGGAACCCTAAGACTAGGGAGACGGCCGATCACAGCCTCCCCTATATTGTTGCCCGCACCCTGGTGGACGGTGATATATGGCTGGAGAGCTTCGATGAGGAGCGATTGAGGGAGGAACGTGTTAGAGAGCTGATGAGGTTGATGAAGGTAGACGTCTATCCGCGATACGACGAACTTTACCCTGAAGCCATTCCGAACTCCATCGAAGTCGTAGATAGACGTGGGAGGACTTTATCACGCGAAGTGCTCTATCCCAAGGGTCACTGCAGTAATCCTCTCAGCAGGGACGAGCTAACGGAGAAGTTCAAGAAGCTCTCGATAGGGGTCTTTGGTGAGGAGCTGGCTGAGGAGGTCGTCAAGAGCGTTGAAGGCCTCGAGAACTCACCAGACGTCTCTGAGCTTGTCGATTGTTTATCCTTTGATAGACGATAGTTAAACGGCATTTAGTGACTAATTTATATATCAATCGTTGCAATAAAAATATGTGAAGTCCTCGGAGGTCAAAAAGGGACTCGAGGGCGTTTACGTAACCGAGAGCGCGCTATCGTACATAGACGTGGAGAACAGCAAGCTCTACTACGTCGGTTACGATATAGAGGACTTGGTAAAGTACAGCAGCTACGAGGAGGTCTGCTACCTCCTCCTGCATCAGAGGTTGCCTCGAAGGGGCGAACTGGACGAGTTCGTGAGTAAGTTCGCAGATAACAGGGTCCTAGACGACAAGGTTTTGGAGACTCTGAAGTTCGTAGCAAGGGGCAAGGACGTGATCAACACCCTCGCCTCACACATCCTGCTCTCATATCAGGGTGAGACCGGTGAGGCCGCGATCGATCCTGTAAGGGCTAGGGCTCACGGGATCAGAATAATATCGCAGATGGCTATTTTGGTGGCTAATATCTCCAGAATTCGAAGAGGTCTAGATCCCATAATCCCTGATCGTTCAATGTCACACGCAGCCTCCTTCCTCTACATCATGCGAGGCGAGATGCCAGATGCGGTTGAGTCGTCGATAATAGACGATATATTGATCATGCACGCGGAACACGGTATACCCGCGAGCACCTTTGGGGCCCTCGTGACCGCCTCAACTCTGAGCGACCTCTACTCCGCGATCGTATCTGGACTCCTGACTCTGAAAGGACCTCTCCACGGAGGTGCTGCAGAGGCCACTTACCGTCAACTTCTAGAGATAGGGACTCCGGAGAACGTGGATAAGTGGTTGACGAAGGCCCTCGAGTCCAAGCGGAAGATCATGGGCTTCGGGCACCGGGTATATAGGAACTACGACCCGCGGGCTGTGATAGTGAAGGAGATAGCGATAGAGGTCGCGAAGAGGAAGGGCGGGAGGGTGAAGGAACTACTAGATATATCGTTGCTCTTGGAAAAGGAAGGCGTGAGGAGACTCGGTGAGAGGGGAATATACCCGAACGTTGACTTCTGGACACCGGTAGTCTATGCGGCACTAGACGTTCCAGTTGACGTCCTGACGGCCTTCTTCGCAAGCTCTAGGGTAGTCGGTTGGGTCGCTCACATATTAGACTATTGGAGGGACAATAGGCTGATTCGGCCCCTACATAAGTATGTGGGGGAGCTCGGGAGGCCTTACATACCTCTCGAGGGCAGGTATTAGTCTGTGACCGACTTCCCGAGGAGGTAGAGGGCGAACTTGAGGGTTGAAGGAGAGAGAGATGACCTTAGTAGAGCCAGGGACTGAAAGTCCATCTCCCCCGATCTCGACAACTCCTCAGTGAAACCCGATGACTCGGCACTCCAGATCAACGAGTCCAATTGCTTCGCGTTCAGAGAATATAGCAGCCTGCTTATCGAAGCCATTCGGTTAAGCTCACGATATATATGTCTGACGGCTCTCTCGTAGTAACTATGGTCGCCGTGGTTGAGGAGCCTGTATGCGTGTTCCACAGCCTTCATAGCGCAGATACCTCCAATAATGACGCCGCCACCGGTGGTAGGCTTAACTTGACCGGCAACGTCACCCACTAGAAGAGCGTTGCCTCTCAATCCTATCTTGATGGGAGACCCCGTGTAAACGCAGGAGGAGGTGTACCCTATGACCTTAGATCTTGGAGCTACCTCCTCAAGGAACTTGAGCGCCCTCCTCATAGTCTCTCTCCTCGAAGCGACACCGACCCTTGCAACTTCCTCGTTGAGCGGAATGACGTAACCGAAGAACCCTCTGAGGTACTGTCTCAGCCATACGTAGACCCTGTCCTCGGGAAAGGAGTGGCCCCTGATCAGGAACTGGACTATTGGCAACCAACCATCCGCTCTGTAATCTGAGAATAGCTGTCGAGCGATGAACGCAGTATGCCCCTCAGCGTCTATCACCACCCTACTCTTGGTCACTCGACCGTCCTGTGTCCTCAGTAGGAGAGACGTCCCACTCCTCTCCACACGTATCACGCGCCTCCCGATCCTTAACTGAGCCCCGGCCCTCAGCGCCTGTCTCGCGAGCTCTCTGTCGAGCTCCTCCCTAGAGGCTACTACGGCGACTGGTCTCTTAGTCCTCACAGCGGCCCTCATGTTACCCGGCGAGTAGATCTCCGCACCGTAGACTTCGTTGATGACGTGACGACCCGTCAAGGAGATCCCTATATTCCGGAGACCGCGGACGCTGTACAGTCCCGCGCACCTCTCCGGCCTGCCTATCACGTCGTTCTCCTCGAACACCACGACGTCAAAACCTAGTTTAGCAGAGTCCCTCGCGGCGATCAGACCTGCGGGCCCTCCACCTATCACCGCCACATCGAACTCATCCAAAGCTACCGTCCATTCCATATCGGCGTTAGATAAAAATTAGTAGCATGGTGACTGTAAAACCGATAACTTTTTTACCAGCGTCCGGAGTGATCGCACGGGAGCGTATTGTACTTCGAGGATCTGGAGGAGGGCTCGATCCTTAGATCGAGGCCGAGGTTTATCACTCCTACGGATTTGGACCTGTTCACCTCTTTGACGTGGGCGAATAACCCACTGTTCCTGAGCGATGATGCGGCTAGAGCAGCCGGGATGAGAGCCAGAATCGCGCCGGGTGCCCTATTGGTCTCGATAGCGATAGGACTCCTCTATCAGACGGGCGTCTTCGATCACATAAGGGCCATGACCGAACTTCACGCTAACTTCCTGAATCCCGTATCCCCGGGCGAGGTTGTAAAGGTAGAGGGTGAGGTCGTCTCAAAACGAGTGATATCCGAAGCGACCGGTGAAGTCACTTTCAAAGTTCAACTGAAGAACCTATCGACCAACAAAGACTCGATCAGCATGTCTATGAAATTGATCCACTTGCGTAGGAAGTGACCGTCATGGGGCGCTACAGCAGACAGTTCCAAGCGACCGTTGTGATAACTCTGATAGCGTACGCGATACTGAGCTACGTGCTCCTAGCTGGACGGGACCACGAGGCACTCGGAGAGGAGACCCGGTTGGTAGTGAGCACCTTACCGCACTTAATCGCGGCGATAAATACCACGACTATAGTCACTCTCCAGCTGGGGTACAGGGCGATAAAGAGACAGCAAATATCGAGTCATAAGAGGTTCATGCTGGCGTCGTTTGTGCTGATATCTCTGTTTCTCGTCTTTTACATCTCTAGGGTCGTCCTAGGTGGTGTGGAGGTCTATAAGGGCCCAGAGGTGATCCGCAACTTCGTCTACCTACCGATACTGGCCGTTCATCTGGCTCTATCGATAATCTCGGTCCCGTTGGTGCTTTACAACGTCTTGACGGGGGTGACCCTCGATGTCAATGACATCGGTAATACTAAACATCCAGTCACCGGTCGGATCGCGTACTTAATGTGGACCCTGAGCCTCGCCCTGGGTGTGGTGGTGTACCTCTTTCTACGTTTAACTTAAGTGTAGGGGTTTCAATCACCTATATATCATCCGTAGGGTTAATTTTCACGGATGGCCTCCATAGCCTCCACGCTGACGCGTAGCACCGTACTCTATTTCCAGGTCACCAAACCTAACGTCTGGTGGCTCCTAGTCTTTATAGGAATGGTAGGGTACTACACCGGCGCCGGCGGCAGGGTGGGGCTGATAGACGCGTTCTCAGTCCTGCTCATGCTCGTCACTGGGACCGCAGGTACCGAGGCCCTGTCGAATTACCTAGAGCGCGACATAGACTCCCAGATGAGGAGGACGAGGAGACGACCGATACCGAGGGGTCTGATAAATCCCCCGTGGAAGGCGTTAATCCTAGGGTTGGTGCTGATGTTAGTCTCACTCATTACCGCGTCACTCATCAATATCATGAGTTTCCTCTTCATGCTCTTCGGCATGTTGGACTACATAGTGATATACGTGATGCTCTCCAAGAGGCGCACTCCATGGAATATCGTCCTCGGGAGCTTCGCTGGCGGGGCACCAGTGATAGCAGGCTACGTAGCGGCCACCGGAGTACCGTCACTCGAGGCTTGGTTGCTAGCGTCCCTTGTAATTCTCTGGATACCGAGTCACGTCTGGAGCCTCGCTTTGAGGTACAAGGAAGATTACGCGAGGGCGTGCATACCGATGCTACCCGTGGTGGTGGACGAGCGTAAATCGATAAGGTGTATCGCCTCTACATCAGGGCTCTTGGTGGTGTTCTCGTTGATCCTATACCTCATCAACAGCCCTCACTACGGTCTCCTCTACTTAGCTACGGCCTCCGTGCTCGGGTCGATCCTCCTTTATCTCAGCATGAAGCTGCTCTTCAGACCTAACCTTACAGACGCTTGGAGGCTCTTCAAGTTCACGAGTCCATACCTAGCCATAGTGTTTCTCGTGATAGCAATAGAGGCCGCTATAGTATCTGTTATTTAAGCCGCGACCTTTTGTGCTTTATAGTACCTCTTTATGTTCTCGGGCTTGATCTTGGTCAGCTCAGACTCTGGTAGGTTACTGAGTATGTCCCAGGCTATCTCTAGGGAGTCATCCAGCGTCCTGTTCTCGTCCCTACCCTGAGTCAGGAACCTCCGCTCGAAGAGGTCGCCGAACTCCAAGTACCTTATATCTATGCCCGTGAGACCGGATTTGCCGACTATCTCCGCCAAGGCCCTCAGCTGCGTGGCCCTCGAGTAAGCCGCGTAGAGCTGGTTGCTGACCTCACCGTGGTCCGGTCTCGTCTTCTTTGGCGCTATTATCCCCGGCCCCATCAGCCTCGATAGTGACATGAGTACGTTGATCGGAGGATATATCCCCTTCCTGTGGAGGTCCCTCCCGAGCACAATCTGACCCTCGGTTATATAACCCGTGAGGTCAGGTATCGGGTGCGTGATGTCGTCACTGGGCATCGAGAGTATCGGCATCTGAGTGACGCTCCCCTTCCGGCCCTTTATCCTACCGGCCCTCTCGTAAACCGACGCTAGGTCGGTATACATGTAGCCGGGGTACCCCTTCCTCCCGGGTATCTCCTCCCTCGCCGCGCTTATCTCGCGTAGAGCCTCGCAATAATTCGTCATGTCCGTGATGATCACCAAGACGTGGTATCCCTCTTCAAAGGCAAGGTACTCCGCCAGAGTGAGCGCGACCCTGGGCGTGATTACCCTCTCCACTGCTGGGTCGTCAGCGAGGTTGAGGAAGAGCGCGGACCTGCTGAGCGCACCACTCTCCTCTAAGCTCTGTCTGAAGTACCTCGCCTCATCGTTCTGGACTCCGATGGCTGCAAAGATGACCGCGAAGTCCTCTCCACGACCTGGTACTGTGGCCTGCCTCGCTATCTGTGCCGCGAGCACGTTGTGCGGCAGCCCGGAGCCGCTGAATATAGGCAGCTTCTGTCCCCGGACGAGGCTGTTCATGACGTCTATCGCGGATATGCCGCTCTGGATGAAGTCGCTCGGGTACTCTCGCTGCTCAGGGTTGATCGGCTCGCCGTTGACGTCCCTGTAGTCGTCCGCTAAAGGAGCGGGCAACCCGTCCATCGGCCTCCCCAAACCGTCGAAGACCCGGCCCAAGAGCTCCGGTGACACGCCCAACTTCATGGTCGTCCCCAAGAACTTCGTCCTCAACCCCTCGATTGAGAGACCCTGTGTCCCCTCGAAGACCTGTACGACCGCCTTGCCCTCACCGACCTCGAGGACCCTCCCCAACCTCCTCTCATTATCCGGGGTCTCTACCTCAACCAACTCATCATAAGCTACAGAGGAGACGTTATCGACCACCACCAAGGGCCCCTTTATCTCCTTGACCGTCGTGTACTCTATCCCGGTGTGCTTCAGTACCGGTTTACCCTGCATCCCGATTCGTTCTGCTGTTGTGAGCAGTCCTTAATAAAATTGACTAAGTGCTACGTAGTTGAGAGGTTCTCCTCGGGTTACCTTCATTAACGGAAAGATTTATCAATGGAGTTTTCGTCATATCACGCCGTAAATAGATGTCCGTATCGTTCGGCGGGGGTTACCTTAGGACCAAACTTGAATTGATAAGACTCAGGCGCTCGGTGCGCACCGCCCAGAGGGTTTACAAGATCCTCGAAGACAAGAGGGACGTCCTTGTACGTCATCTGAACGACATGATCGACGAGGCCCAGCAACTACGCGAGCAGGTCCAAGGTCCCTTGGAAGATCTTTACCGCTCACTCATCGAGGCTTACCTGACGCTGGGAGCAAACGTCGTAGAGACCATATCTTCAACCATCCCCGAGACGATGAACGTAAACGTATCGTCCTTCTCCATGATGGGTATCAGCATCCCTACGCTCGATGTGACGGGACGACAGGCCAAGCTCGAGTACGGGTTAGCTGAGACCAACGTCAACATCGACGAGGTCGCTAGAAAGGCTCAGCTCGTGATAAAACAGCTCTCAAAGGCCGCGGCGACAGAGAGCGCCATATTCAGGATCGCTGAGGAGTTAAAGAAGACGCAGCGATTACTCAACGCGCTCGAGTACGTCGTCATACCCCGCTACATGGAGGCCATCCGGAACATATCGACGGTCCTGGATGAGGCCGAGAGGGACTACTTCATTAAATTGAAGCACATAAAGAGGGTACTGGAGAGGAGGAAGATCGGAACCGTCCAGGGTTGATCTCGCTGGTTTACAGACTTAAATAAGGGGCTTGTCTCGTGACTGTCGTGAAGGAGAGCAGGTCATTGGACGAGGCCTTCATGGAGGCCGAGGCCGCATTAGAGTCAAAGGTCGAAGAGATAAAGGAGCTTCTAAAGAAGCGTGCGCACGACTTCGTTCAAAAAACTCGATAAGAACGAGAGATCTCTGTAGGTCCCTCCATTACACTCCCAGTATGAAGAACGCCACAGCTATCCCGTATATCGCTATCGACTCGGCGAATGCTAGGGCGATGAGCGCCATCGTCCTCATCTCAAACCTCTCGGTTGCAGCCGCTAACCCTGCAGAACCTGCACCTGAGATCGCTATGCCTGCGGCGAGTGCAGCCAACCCGAACGCTATGCTGGCTGCGAAGACCTTTGCCGCCAAGTCGCTCAGCACCAGCTGCTCATCTTGTGCGGCCTCAGCGGCTGATGCAGAGGGCAGTCCAAGCAACGTCGTCGCGGAGACCAGACATAGGAGAACCAAGAGCGTACGTTCGTTCATCGACATACGTGCATAGACCATCTAAGTTTAATATAAATCTACTTTATCCGTGGTAAGGGCCCGTGGCCAAGCTTGGATAAGGCGCCGGCCTCCGGAGCCGGAGATCGCGGGTTCGAGTCCCGCCGGGCCCGAGCAGAGTACGGTCAAAGAACACGTGATAAAAAATTTATTGACCTCAAGGTTCTGGCTCTCTGTTGAAATGATACTTGCAGCCGACATAGGTGGCTCAAAGACGAGGGTCGGTCTCTTCGACCGGGATCTGAACCTCATTAGATTAAGAGTCGTTGCCACTCCAAGAGACCCGACTCCTGACTCCATACCAGAGACGTTAATCAGGACTGCAGACGAGGTCTCAGGCGAGATAAAATCCGAGGTAACGGCGTTCGGTGTAGCGTCTATGGGGCCGATCGACGTGAAGCGTGGCACTATAGTCAAGACCCCCACGGTTGGTGCCGAGAACGTACCACTCATAGAGAGGTTGAAGGAGTGGCTGGAGGTGGAGTACTTCCTGGCTAACGACTGCAACGCAGCGGCCTATGCAGAGTGGTGGTCTCTGAGGAATGATGGGGTCAGTTCGTTGGTCTACATTACAATAAGCACGGGGATAGGTGGCGGCGCAGTCGTAGACGACTGTCTTCTCTTAGGCAAGGACGGTAACGCTGCAGAGGTGGGGCACATAGTCCTCGACCACGAGGGATACATGAGGTGTGGTTGCGGTGGGTTGGGGCACTGGGAGGCTTACTGCTCAGGGAGGAACGTGGTACGTTTCGCCAAGAGACTCTACGATGACGGCTTCATATCACCGATGACCAGACTGGCCGAATCTATAGAGAGAGACGAACTCTCAAGCGAGAGGATCTTCGAACTACAAAGGGCGGGTGACGCGGGGGCAGTCGAGTTACTGGAGAGGGTGGCCGTCTTCAACGCTGCAGGGATCTCATCGGTCATAGCAACTTACGACCCTCACGTAATCGTTATGGGTGGCTCGGTAGTGCTTAACAACTTCGATTTCTTCGTAAGTGAGGTCTTTCCACTCATCGAGAGGTACTCGGTCATAGAGAGGCCTGAAATCGTTAGGCCCGTCCACAACGACCTCTCACCCCTCATGGGTGCCGCCATGATAGCGAGACACAGATTGGAAAAGGCGATACCGAGACGCGTTTAGCTCGACTCTGCGTTGAGCATGTAGAGGGTTATGATATAAATACTCTCTCTGAGTTCAAGACGGTTGAAAGTTGACGGCCGAATCGAAGGAGTACCATTCGGTCGATGTCGAGGAGACAGTGAAGGAGTTAGCGACTGATACGAATCGTGGCCTCACCATGAGGGAAGCGGAGGAGAGACTCAGTAAGCACGGTCCTAACGTCATCGTGGAGGGTAAGAGACCGAACCCTTTGAAGACCTTCTTGAGGCAGTTCACCAACACTCTCGTACTCATTTTAATTGCTGCGACGGCCGTCACGGCTTTCCTCGGTGAGGTGGTAGAGTCCATTGTCATCTCGGTCATAGTTATCTTCATAGGCATCATGGGCTTCGTCCAGGAGTACAGGGCGGAGAGGGCTCTTGAGGAGTTGAAGACGCTCACGGCGCCGACATGCAGAGTCCTCAGGGACGGTGAGGAGGTGACGATCAACACTGAGGAGGTAGTCCCCGGGGACGTGCTGATATTGGGAGAGGGCGACCTTGTTCCTGCAGACGCTAGACTCGTAGAGGCCGCAGGCCTCAAGGTCGATGAGTCCGCGTTGACTGGCGAATCGACCCCGGTGGAGAAGTCGTCCGCCAAGATCAAGAGAGAGACTCCGCTCGCTGAGAGGACTAACATGGTGTACGCAGGCACGTTCGTGTCCTCCGGTAGGGGGAGGGCGATAGTAACGGCTACGGGGAAGCAGACGGAGCTAGGGAAGGTCGCCTCTTACACGCTCTCGATAGGAGAGGAGAAGACGCCCCTCGAGGTGAGGATGAGGGGGCTCGGCAGGAAGTTCGGCATCTTGGCCCTCACCATCATAAGCGTGGTCCTCGCGATAGAGGTGATAGAGTCGTACCTCCTCGGTGAGTTCACGCTGGACTTCCTGGTCGAGGTCCTCCTCTTTAGCGTCGCATTAGCAGTGGCCTCGGTACCTGAGGCGCTGCCTGCCATAGTGACAGCATCGCTCGCTATAGGAGCTTGGACTCTCGCGAAGCACGGCGCACTGGTCAGGAAGCTAGCCGCGGTAGAGAGCTTGGGATCGACGGGCGTAATGTGTTTCGATAAGACGGGCACTTTAACGAAGGGAGAGCAGACGGTTAGAGCGATATACGTGGACGGGAAGGTTCTCAGCGTTACCGGGACTGGTTTCAACCCCCATGGAGTGGTACTGGAGGCCCCAGACAATTCATCTTCATATAGCCTCTTGCTCAAGGCCGCCGTTCTATGCAACGACGCGAGGATACATCGCACTGATAAGGGTTGGAGCTGTCGAGGGGACCCGACCGAGATCGCGCTCCAGTTTATGGCCCTGAAGGCCGGCGTTGATATCGATGCGCTCATAGAGTCGTCACCGAGGATCTCAGAGATACCCTTCACGAGTGAGCGGAGGATGATGTCGACTCTAAACTCTATGGATGGAGAAAAGGTCCTCTTCATCAAGGGAGCCCCGGAGACCGTTCTTGGAAGGTGCGTGAGCGTGCTCAAAGACTCTAAACTCAGGCCGCTCGATGAGTCGGAGAGATCCAGCTTGCTAAGCGTTTACGAGGAGTTAGCGTCGAACGGTATGAGGGTTCTAGCATTCGCCTATAGGAGCGTCCAAGAGATCTCTAACCCTCTGGCTGAGACCGATATGACGTTCTTAGGACTCGTAGGTATAATAGATCCCCCTAGAGTCGACGCAGTCAAATCTATCGAGGTCGCCAAGTCCGCGAATATTAAACCGGTAATGATAACGGGAGATCACAAGCTGACTGCTGCAGCCATCGCAAAAGAATGTGGTATCGATACCGAGTTCATACTGACGGGTGATGAGCTGGAGAGGATGACGGCCCAAGAGCTCTCGGAGGTCGTCGATAAGGTCTCGGTATACGCGAGGACCACGCCGGTACAGAAGCTGAAGATAGTGGAGGCCTGGAAGGCGAGGGATGAGGTCGTCGCGATGACCGGAGACGGTGTGAACGACGCGCCGGCACTGAAGAGGGCAGACATTGGCGTATCGATGGGGATACGTGGCACGACGGTAGCCAAGGAGTCCTCAGACATGGTGCTCACTGACGACAGCCTGGCGACGTTGGTGAAGGCCATTGAGATGGGGAGGTGGATAATGGACAACATAAAGAAGTATCTGGCGTACCTGCTTCAGGCCAACCTGGTGGAGATAGTGGTCATCTCCTTCACAACCCTCTTCCTCCTCCGGTATCTAGGTTACTCCGGAGAGGAGGCGCTCGCCCTCCTGCCTGTTCACATACTCTACATTAACTTAGCGACCGATGGACTACCGGCGCTCGCGCTTGGGTTCAGCCCCTCAGATCCGGACCTCATGAGGAGGTCCCCGATGAGGCGCGGAGAGAGCGTCTTCTCGAGGGAGGTCGTCGAGTTCCTGATCAGGGCCCTCATAGTTGAGCCGCCGATCCTGATATTCGCGTTCTACTCCGCGTTATCGCTCGGTATCGACGCTGCTAGGACTAGACTGTTCCTCCTCTTCGTGGCTATAGAATTGGTAGTAGCTCTCAGTTGCAGGTCGCTCAGGTACCCGATAGTAACCGTTAGACCCCACAAGTGGTTGATCCTCGCGGTAATCTGGGAGGTCATCCTGATAATCGTACTAATCTCCATTCCACTGACGAGAGAGGCGTTACACTTGACCCCTCCAACGTTCGACGACCTGCTATGGATCATCGGTGGCGCGACCGCAACGTTCGCCTCAATTGAGCTGCTGAAACTGGTAATCAGGAGGGACACCCGGGCCTAAAGTCATCCTCAATTGTACAGTTCGGACAAGTCCACCCACAATTTATACGAATTACGCGGATCGGTTGCGGGGGGTGGGATTCGAACCCACGAACCCCCTACAGGGAGCGGCTATCCAATCCCGCGATCTTGAGGCCGCCGCCTTTGGCCAGCTTGGCTACCCCCGCGACCAATTCACGATCTAAACAATCCCCTCACCCTCTTAAAAACTTCTACAGATGCCTCAGGTCTCATTGCTCTAAAGAGAGTTAAACTTAATTTGTCCGCAGCGATAAGGGTGCGCAGGTGAGGTAGGTACTGGGAAAAGATTACGGACGACTGGCTTTGAAGTACTCCTCCCTCTACGGAGGGAAAGTCGAGGTGATACCAAAGGTACCAGTCCAGAGTCTGGAGGACTTCTCGATATGGTACACCCCGGGCGTCGCTGACGTCTCGCTCGAGATAAGCGCGAACTGTGACGAGTCCTTCAGGCTGACCAATAGGTGGAACACCATCGCTGTGGCTACTAACGGTACGAGGGTCCTCGGCCTCGGTGATATAGGGCCTGAGGCGTCCTTGCCCGTGATGGAGGGGAAGGCCCTTATCTTCAAGTACCTCGGTGGCGTCGACGCCTTTCCTCTACCGATAAACGCTTCGGATCCCGATAAATTCATTGAGGTGATAAAGTGCGTAGAGCCCGCATTTGGAGGCATAAACCTCGAGGACGTTAGATCTCCTGACTGCTTCTACATATTGGAGAGACTCACGGAGGAGCTGAAGATCCCAGTATGGCACGATGATCAGCTCGGGACGGCCTCAGCGACGCTCGCCGCGTTGATAAATGCGCTCAAGGTAGTTGGAAAGGATCCAAAGGAGGTTGAGATCGTGTTTTTCGGCGCGGGCGCATCCAATATAGCCACTGCTAACCTCCTCATAAGGTACGGCTTCGATCCCGGTAACATGATCCTGATAGACTCCCAAGGCACCTTACACCCTGATAGGCCTGATATGGATAGCCTGATGCTGAAGAACCGGTGGAAGTACGAGCTAGCCATCAAGACGAACGGGAGACGGGTAGTTGGCGGCCTCGAAGAGGCGGTAGAGGGTGCGGACGTACTGATTGCCGCATCGAGACCTGGACCGGGCGTCATAAGTAGAGACCACGTCAGTAGGATGGCCGACTCACCTATCATCTTCGCGCTGGCGAACCCTGTCCCAGAGATACTACCCGAGGAGGCCTACGACGCGGGAGCGAAGATAGTCGCGACCGGCAGGAGCGACTACCCCAATCAGGTCAACAACAGCCTTATATTCCCTTCTGTATTCAGAGGAGCTTTAGACGTCAGGGCAACAAAGATTACCCCTGAGGCCATGATAGCGGCATCTCGGGCTCTGGCTATATTCGCTCAGGAGAGGGGGATAAGCGAGACGTACATAGTTCCGACTATGCAGGAGTGGGAGGCCTACTCTAGGGTCGCCGCGTCTGTGGCGAGCGAGCTGTCCAGTCAAGGGGCCGCTAGGTTCCCCGCATCATATGACGAGGAGCTGGAGAGGGCCTCTAAGATAATCAGCAGGGCTAGGAACCTGCTAGAATCGTTAATATCGACCGGTATAGTTCAGAGGCTAAGTGGGTGACGCGGAGTGGAGAGAGTCAAGATCAGGGTCGCGGACATATCTGACGTCGAGAGGATAATCGAGTTGGTCATAAGACAGAGGAGGTTGAACGAGGAGTTCGATCCACTGCTGAAGACCTCTCAAAGTTTGGTCGAGGCCGCGAGGAGCTACATGAACGAGGCCATCAAGGGTCAGAGGAGCGTCCTGATAGTCGCGGAGGACGCAGGCAAGATCGTAGGCGTGCTGAAGGCGGATCTAGTGGACAGGCTCTTCTATGAGCCGTCGATAGAGGGTATCCTGAGGGACTTCTACATCCTGCCCGAGTACAGGAGGAAGGGACTGGGGGTGAGGATGGTTAACGAGGCCATAAAGACTTTGAGATCTCTTGGCGCAGGATTGATTACCGCCGAGTTCCCATCACAACACAGGATCGCCGTCGAGTTCTACAACAAACTCGGTTTCAGGCCGTTGATTAGTATATATGCGAGACAGGCTGAGGAGTCCTAAACTACCTATATCTCTGAGCGTTTGAAGATAGGTTTTAGTAGAGAGTAAACGTTCTGAGAAACGAAATGTCGAACGTCCTTAGGGCTATCGGACCCGTAATCTCGATAATAATTATGAACAGCATCGGGAGCTACGTCTCCGCCCGCGAAGCAGGACTAGCCTGTCCTGATTGGCCCCTCTGTCCCTTCCCCGATAATGAGTTGGTGTTGCTAGAGTTCACACACAGGGCCTTCGCTATCGTAGTGCTGGTCACGATCGTGGCCGCACTGGTATCCGCATTCAGGATCGGCGGTACCATAAAGAAGCTTGCGTTCACCGGTCTCACCCTCTTCTTGATTCAGATAGTTCTGGGTGGTGTGATGGTCTTATTGGCCCTCAGGCCTGAGTTGGTGGCGATTCACATGGCAGCAGCTAGCTCGGTCCTAGCGGTCTTCTCTATGTTAGCCATAATGATGATCCGTGGCGGTGACAAGTAAGAACGATGGTAGTGAACTGATGAACACGTTATATTTATCAACTTGCACGATTAGATGATTCACTGAAAGATGGGTGCTGGGAACCGGGGGTCGAGGAGTTCATCACGTAACATCATCGGTCGCCACGTGGTGGGCGAGGCACACGGATGTGACCCAGGGATTCTGAAGAACGTGGATTACCTGGCCACCATCGTCAGGGAGGGCGCTGCCAAGGCGGGGGCCACGATCGTCGGTGAACTGGTTAAGAAGTACGACGAGGGTGAGGGCGTCTCTATAGTCCTCGTGGTGAAGGAGAGCCACGTCTCACTTCACACATGGCCTGAGTACGGGTATGCCTCCATAGACGTCTACACGTGCGGGGAATCGACTGACCCGGTAGCAGCATTCGATCACGTAATCTCGTTCCTGTCCCCGAAACTGGTTACGTCGATAGAGATAAAGAGGGGCATGGCAGTCAATCACAAGATTTTAGAGAGGGAGAGGATACTGGTCAACAGGTGAGGGAGATCCCGGTCTTCTGGGTCTCTGAGGTAGTGACGGATGGTCTCATAGAGCACATAGCGCTAAAGGAGGTCATCACCCAACACAGGAGCAGATTTCAGGAGATCTTCATAGCAGAGACCGTCCCGTTCAGTAGATGCCTCTTCATCGACGGAAAGATTCAGTCATCACTACTAGACGAGCACATCTATCACGAGGTGCTGGTACACCCCGCATCAGTAATCCACGGTAGACCTAGGGAGGTCCTCATCATAGGGGGCGGTGAGGGCGGCGTACTGAGAGAGGTGCTCAGGTGGAGGTCCGTGGAGGCCGCTACTATGGTCGAGATAGACGCTGACGTAGTGGACCTCTGTAAGAGGTACATGCCTGAGCTAAATAATGGCGCTTTCAACGACCCGAGATCAAGACTATCAATAGACGACGGGAGGAAGTACCTCGAGGGCTTGCCCGATGACTCACTGGACCTGATAATAGTGGACGCGACCGATCCCGTGGAGGGAGGGCCCTCTCTTAGGCTGTACAGCGAGGAGTTTTACGAGCTAGCCTCGAGGCGGTTGAGGGATGGCGGCGTACTTGTCACACAGGCGACGTCTGTGGTACACAACGTCTTCGTCTACCGGTCTATCCTCAAGACTATCTCGAAGGTCTTCAGGGAGGTCGTGCCCTTGTCTGCCTTCATACCCTCCTTCTCGTCACTCTGGGGGTTCGTCATAGGTAGCCTAAAACCCATCCCGCGGCTCGGCCCTGATGACATAAACAAGACCCTGATCGACCGGGGCGTGAGCGGACTCAGGTTCTACTCTGGGGAGACGCATCAGGTCATTGTACAAGTAGCTAAGAGTTACCTAGATGCTATCCCGAGCGGATGGAGGGTGATCCGCGACAACGAACCGATAACCATACCCTGATGGTAGTGCCTGGGCCGGGATTTGAACCCGGGTCACGGGCTCGAGAGGCCCGTATACTTGACCGGACTATACTACCCAGGCACGTGTCTCAGAAAACCTACGGGTTTTATTAAGTCTGATGGAGGGGATATCCCGACCACCTCCTAGACGATCACCGTCTCTCCCCGATTAGGCGCGTATCCGGTGGCCGAGGTATTCGCGCCCACCCACTCAGCGAGTGCCCTGCAGCTCTCCGGCTCTCCATGCACGCAATAAACGACCCCGTTCTGACAGACTTTAGAGATGTACTCGTGAAGTCCTGACATACCGGCGTGCGCTGACAGTTTGATCTGCTGGACGTTACACTTCACGTCGATGAGCAAGTTATCGATCACGACCCTCCTGTGGTTCAGTAGCTCGAATCCTGGTGACAGGGGGTCTTGAAAGCTCACCAGCGTGATCGATGAGTTGGGATCGGTCGCAACGCTCTTGACGTAGTGGAGCACCGGCCCTCCCTTCAGCATACCCGCTGGTGATATTATCACCCCGGGGTTTGATAACACCCGCTCCCTGTGCCGCCTACCCTTGACGTAGTTCACGCGCCTCGCCGTCTTGGAGAGGAGGTCCCAACCGTCTATGAACTCCTTATAGTGGTCCCTCAGGTACAGCTCGAGTACCTTCGTAGCCATCCCGTCCATCCAGATCCTCTCCTTGAAGCCGTAGGAGTGTAGTATGCACGCGACTTCCTGGGACCTCATCACCGAGAACGCGGGAACGACTGCGATACCCCCGTTAGAGACCGTACTGTAGAGTTCGTTAACGACCGACCGCTCCAGTTCTTTACGCGGTCTGTGTTCCTCTAAAGCATAAGTTGACTCCGTGATGACCACGTCGAACCCGTCCTTCGGGATCTCAGCGCCATCTAGCAACTTAGTCCTCGTCGTCGTGAAGTCCCCCACGTAGAGAAGTGTCTTGTCGGCTTTTATGACCACCTGATAGCTACCGGGGATATGTCCTGCATCGATTATCTCGATTTCCGCGTCCTTTATCTTCAACGTGTCGTTGTAGCTTACCCGTTCACCCATCTCGATCGCCCGGTTCACCTCACCCTCTCCGAATGGTAGGTTGTACTTGTTCAGCTTTATCATGTCGTTCATAAGTATCTCCATCTGTTCGTACGTCGGTTCCGAGGCGTAGAGCCTAGGAGGTCTACTGCTAGTGAACAGTATCGGTACGGCTCCCGAGTGATCCAGGTGAGCATGGGTCAGGAATACCGCGTCGAGGTCCTTTGGGGCTACGTGTTCGGGGAAGTGAACCTGATCGCCCTCGATCTTCACCCCGTAGTCCAACAGAAACCTCGCGCCCCCTCCCGTCTTGACCAGTATCGCCGATCTACCTACCTCTTGCGATCCGCCGAGGAATTTTATCTCTATATTTCATCACCCTCAGATCTTGAATCGATCTCTGCAAGAGAGTTCTCTTAAGTATCTTATATACATGTCCACCGTAACGCGAGATCACCTACGAGACCCACTCGCGACAGATTCATAAATTGCCGCTCCCATAATATGGTCGATCTGCAGCCTGGGTAGTATAGCCAGGTCTAGTATCGGCGGCTGTCGCCCGCCGGACCCGGGTTCAAATCCCGGCCCAGGCGCACCGTGACAAACTCCGCTCACTCACCCCTTCAACTCTACCGTCTTTGAGATCAGAGTCA
The DNA here is from genome assembly GCA_025059745.1 of Aigarchaeota archaeon. GTDB lineage: Archaea > Thermoproteota > Nitrososphaeria_A > Caldarchaeales > Calditenuaceae > JANXDH01. Next base: position 182,754 of record JANXDH010000005.1, read on the forward strand.
TCCTATCGACCAGCTTCCTGTTCTCCTCTCGAAGCTTCTCTACCTCCTCACGGAGCATCCTGTACTCCGACCCCTTCTCCATGTGAGACCTAATCTTTTCGGATACGTCCCGGGCCGACCGCCTGTTCATCTCGTAGACGTCGTCGACCAAGGAGTTTAAAACCGGTAACACCTCGGGAGACATAGTCTCTCTGCACGCCGCTATAACTGCCTGCCTAATCCTGAAGTTCTCGCTCCGCGCGGCGTGGGTTAGTACGTCAATTATCTCCTTATTCAATGAGAACCTTCCTAGACAGATTATCGCGGCGGCCCTCACCACTGTTGGCACGTCATCCCTCGTGTACCTGATTATTACTCTCAGGGACTCCTCGTCGCCTATCTCTGAGAGACCTCTCAGTACGCCCACAGTTATCGAGTGGTTGTGAGAGGGCTTGTCTATGACCTTAAGGAGGACGTCCCTGTACCTCCCGTCTCTCTTCTTCCCCAGACTTATAGCAGCAGACTGCCTGACGTAGTAGCTCTCTTCGTCGTTCATCAGAACCTCTGTAAGGGCCATCGCCACGTCCTCGTCCCTGAAGTGACCCAGCGCATCGCATAGTGCCCTTTTAACGCGAGGGTTCTTCACGGACCTCAGGCACTCTAGAAGGGACGACTTTGCCATCTCTCCCCCGCACTCACCTAATGCCCTTGCCGCCTCTGCCGCCACCCCCCAGAACGGATCCTTGAGTACGGCCTCTCTAAGAGCCTCTATCGCGACCGGTCCCCCCAGTTTCCCAAGCGCCCTAGCCGCAAGTATCCTGCAGTACACGTGTTCCTCCTCCCTCAGGACCCTACCCCAGACCTCATCGGATCGTTCGTACTCCAGCGTCTTGAACACCTCGAAGTGGGGGTCAACGCACACGTAATCGGGCCTCCTCTTCAGTGGAACAACGATCGTCTCCTCCCTCTCCGATAGCTCCACTTGCAAACTCTCTCGCAGGTCACCCATCTTGATCTCTACCTTGATGGGCAACCAGTAAGCCTCGAGCGAGTCGTCGGATTGCGTCTGTTTGATCTTCAGTGTGAGGAGTCCCCTCTCCTCATCCCACTTCTCTTGAACCTTCAAGGAGGGGTGCCCTGCGTTGTAGAAGAACTGCTCAAAGAACCTCTCGAGGTTCCTGCCTGAGACCTCCTCCATGACCTTTCTGAAGTCATCTGTGTCCGCGACTCGATACTCGAACCTTTTCAAGAACAGGTTCAGACCTTTACGGAAGACCTCCTCTCCCAATAGAGATCTCAGAGTGTTTACAATGAGTCCCCCCTTCGGATATGCATGCGCATCGAAGAGCTCGGACGGGAACTTGTAGACCCTTGTGACTATGGGCCTCGCGTACCTGTTGCGGTACTCCTCGAGGTAAGAGTCCATGTCCCTCACGAGCTCGTACACGAACTCATCCTCGCCCTTGTCGTACCTCACGAAGAGGTTCTCGAGGAAGGTCGCCATGCTCTCGTTTATCCATATATGGGACCAGTCCTTGCAGGTGACCAGATCTCCGAACCACTGGTGTGCAGCCTCATGTGCGACCAATGGATCGCTGCTGAAGTCGGCGTGGGCCTTCTCATCGTGTAAGGTCAGCTCGGTCAGGGTGGTAGCCGTGGTGTTCTCCATACCACCGAAGATGAACTCAGCGACCGTCACCTGAGAGTAACTGTTGAAGGGGTATCTGTACCCGAGGTAATCGCTGAAGAAGTCGATCATCTTTCTCGTCTTCGAGAAGCTGAGGTGTGCGTTACTCCTCCAGCCCGGGGTCACGAAGTACCTGAGGACGTACCCGTCCCCTTGCTCGACTATCTCCTCGAATACACCGGCGACCAGGCTTATCAGGTACCCTGAGTGTGGCACCCGCATCTTGTAGTGCCACGTGGCGGACCCTCCATCGACCTCCTTAGAGATCAGATCTCCGTTCGAGATCACCACCATCTCTCTGGGCACCCTGACTACGAGCTCATTAGGGAACTTCACGACTGGATGATCGGGGAGCGGCATCCAGTACCTGTTGTAGTTAGTCTCTCCCTGTGACCAGACCTGTGGATATCTCTGGGGGTGGGCCTTATCCGGGAGAACGAAGTGGAGCCCCTTCCTCGGGGTCGCACTGTACTCGATCTCCGCAATGAGCTCGGGTCGCTCCGCCTTGAACTTGAGCCTCCTACCGTCGTAGTCCCACTCCACCGGTCTTCCGTCGACACTCACACCGTAGATCCTCATCTCGGAGGCGTCCAGCTCTATCCAACCCGGCTGACCCTTGAGGAGCCTTATATGAATCTCCGACCTGCCAGTGACGCTCCTCCTATCGAAGTCTACCGTTAAATGAAGCAGGTAGTTCTTGACCTCATAGTTGTACTCAGGAGGGTAGTTGGAGGCATACTCGGGGTAAACGAACCCCCTGCCGGGCTTTGCGTAATGGTGGACGATGGGGCACAAGCTCACGATCCCCAGATCCTCGGCCTTTGAAATATTTTACTCGATAGTCTCTCTAAAAGTCTCGGCTCCATCACGGTCACGTAGAGGTAAGCCAGCGCTACAGCCCTGATCAACGCAAAGATCTGGGTAGGTGACCCAGGCATCAGCGGGTTATAATTGCCGAACCATGAGAGTATGATGAGGACGTTCGAGGACTCGAGTATCGGGTAGGCAAGGGCCACTGAGTTTAGGGGGAGTAACGGCATCAAGGGCACGAGCCACACCAGCATCTGGGGCGTGAAGACGTAGGACCCCAGGAGGAAAGCAGATAGGACCGTGAAGGAGCTCCTGAGGAGATCGGTGGCATTTATGTAGCTCTTGAGGATGAGGTATCCCATGAGCACGAACGAGAAAGTCCTCGCAGACTGAGAGTACGGGTCTCCGAATATCCATACGAACCAAGCGTTCTCGAGATACCAAGTCGAGTGATACCTGAGGAACTCCGATAACCAGCCGGGGTTCAGCACAATCACTGGCAAGAGCGGAACTGCTGCACCTATTATCGCATATGCAACCGTCCTCGGCATCTCGGCCTTGCTAGAGAAGATCAGGTAGACCGGGAGGAGAAAGACGCTGATCAGTTTGGTCGATATGGAGACGCCCAAGAGGAGAGCGCCAACGCTCCTACGACCCGAGAGGTACGCGATCAATGAGAGAGTTACCAGAGCGATGAAGAAGTGGTCGAAGTTATAGATGCCGTATACGATGAGCGATGGTGAGAGCACGAGCATCGGCGCCATCCACCCCCTTCCGGCCCTGTTCGAGATCCAGTAAGTGGTGAACCCGAGTGCAATGAAAGCCGGCAAGCTTAACGTCGAGAACGATAGATAGTAATTCATCAACGAGTCGCCACCGATCGAGATTGAAGCGTATACTATAAAGCACGCTAGGGGCGGGTACTCAAAGAAGTAATCCACGCACGTACTCCTCTCTCCGGGCTCATAGATCCCCCTGTACCAAAAGGAGACTACGTCGCTGTATATCGACCAAGGAGTATCCGGCATGTGTAAGAGGACGCTAGCTGTCCATGAGACGACGGATAAGGATAATGCGAGAAGAAGCAGGTAGTTGATCCTCGATCTCCCGCTCAATACCTACTCAGTCGTGGGAGAGTGGCCTTCGGTTTTTATAAAGCCTTAATCAGTCTTATAGAAAGGTGGAAGGTTGGTCAGTGTCTTGGAGGTAAAGGACCTGTGGGTGAGCGTTGAGGGTAAGGAGATACTGAGGGGGACGAACCTCGTCTTGAAGCAGGGCGAGATCCACGCGTTGATGGGACCCAACGGCAGTGGTAAGAGCACCCTCGCTTACGCGATAATGGGTCACCCCAAGTACTCCGTCGAGAGGGGCGATATACTGCTAGACGGTGAGAGCCTCTTGGAACTCTCACCAGACCAGAGGTCAAAGAAAGGGATCTTCCTAGCGTTCCAGTACCCGATCGAGATAAGCGGCGTGACGATGGCGAACTTCCTGAGGAGGGCATACCTCGCGGTCAGGGCCGAGGGCGGGGCTAACAGCAAGGTGTCCGTCGCTGAGTTCCAGTCGATCCTCAACAGGAACTTCCAGTTACTCAAGATGGAACCCTCCTTCAGCAGGCGATACGTCAATGAGGGCTTCTCTGGGGGCGAGAAGAAGAGGGGCGAGATAGTTCAGCTGGCGACGTTGAGGCCGAAGATAGCGATACTTGACGAGACCGACTCCGGCCTCGATATAGACAGCGTTAGGATAGTGGCCGACGCTGTGAGGGATATAGTGCAGCGTGACGGTACGGGGGTACTCGTGATCACTCACTACGCGAGGATACTCAACTACCTGAGGCCGGATTTCGTGCACGTGATGTTCAACGGACGCGTAGTCGTGTCGGGTGGGTTCGAACTAGCTCAGGAGCTGGAGAGGAAGGGGTACGTAGACATCGAGTCTAAGTACGTCCTGAACACCAAACAATGAGCTCCTATTAACTTAACATAGTTCAAGGTATACGAAAACATTTATTGGCCCACGCGAACATATAAGCAGGGGATGAGATCGTTCGCGACACTGGCGATCTGGTCCAATGAGAGGATCCGATCAAAGCTAGACTGGTACTATAAGGTATCCAACAACGTGCTCCCGGCGAAGTACCTCATATGCAGGCGGATAGCTGCACCAGACGACGTCTGGGACATGCAGGAGGACGAGCTCTGGAGGCTGCACGAGAGGCTATCGGCGGAGTTCGATCAGTTACGGGGGATGGTGCGAATGGGCAGGAGGGATCTTGGTGAGGAGGTCAGGCCGAATTTCCTATCAGTTAAGGTGGCCCTGACCAAGAAGATACTCTCACACTGTTACTTCTGTAGGTGGTACTGTAGGGTGGATCGGGTCGCAGGTAAGAAGCTGGGCGCGTGTCAACTGGGGGAGCAGTCTCGCGTCTCGAGCTACTTCCATCACACCGGTGAGGAACTGCCCATACGCGGAACACTGGGCAGCGGAACTATATTCTTTACCTCATGTAATATGAGGTGCGCCTTCTGTCAGAACAGCGACATATCGCACGACAAGGACAACGGCACAGTCTTCACACCCAGGATGCTTGCGTGGGCCGCGTGGCTCTTGAGAATGGAGGGCTGCCACAACGTGAACTTCGTGGGAGGGGAGCCCACCATTCACCTCCACAACATAGTCGAGGCGATCAGCCTCCTTAGGAACTTCAACGAGTTCATGAGTAACGCCCTCATCGCGAAGGCTGATTACCTGCCCTACCCGATGAACCCGAGGTACTCTGATTACAGGGGGGAGTTCAACGTACCGATCCTCTGGAACTCGAACATGTTCATGAGCAGGGAGGCGCTATTGATACTAAGGGAACTGGTCGACATATGGTTGCCCGACTTCAAATTCGGGAACAACAGGTGCGCCCTCTGGCTCTCGAGGACGCCTTGGTACCTCGAGACAGTCTCGACGAACCACAGGACGATCTACGAGTGGGGGGAGGACATCATAATAAGGCACCTCGTTATGCCAGGTCACATGGAGTGTTGCACCAAACCGGTCCTTAGGTGGATCAGCGAGAACATGCCTGACACCCCGGTCAACGTGATGGACCAGTACCACCCAGATGCTTACTGTAATCCAAACGACCCCAGATACGATAGCAGGTACGGGGACATGGCAAGGTACCCGACGAGAGACGAGATATATGCCGCCTACAAGTACGCCAAGGAGCTCGGGTTGAACTTCGATGATATAACTTTCGAGAAGTCGTTACGGCGGGTTACGCTGTGAGGGAGATAAAGAGGGGGCCACGGGTGTCTGCAAGTGTCTGAGGAGAGACCTGGTATCCGGCTGCCTGAGGTGGGAGAGCTGGTGGTTGCCACGGTCACTAAGGTAGACAGACACGGTGCGAGCGTCAGGTTGGATGAGTACAATAACCTCGAGGCGTACGTTCACATCTCAGAGATCTCGCTGAAATGGGTGAGGAACGTCAGGGATTTCCTCAGAGAGGGTCAGAAGACGATCCTGAAAGTGATAAGGAGCAACCCCCAAACGCTCCAGATCGACGCCTCGCTCCGGAGGGTCTCGCAAAAGGAGTTCGACAGCAAGATGTTAGAGTGGAATAGGAAGCAGAAGACCAAGAGGATGCTGGAGCTCTTCGTCGAGAAGACTAGGCTCTCTCCTGAGGATCTCAACAACAATCTACTCAAACCCGCTGAGGCCAGACACATCGACCTGTACAGGATGTTCGAGGAGATCGCGGCGGGAGAGCCGATACCTGATTGGGTAACGATACCTGATGACATGAAGGACGTGCTGGTCGAGTTGTGCAAGAAGGAGATAAAGAGGTCCGTCTCAGTCATCAAATACTGGGTCAAGTTAGAGGCGAGGAGGGCGGGCGTCCAAGCGATCAGGGAAGCTGCGTCACACGTGATGAGTATGAACGAGAAGGGCGAGAGTGTCGTGATCACGATAATAGGTGCACCGAAGTATCTGCTGAGGGTGGAGGCCGCGGATGAAGAAAGAGCCAAGAGACTCGCTGATACGGCAGTGGAGGCGTTGAAGTCCAAACTCAACCCCCTGGGTGGCACCGTGGAGGTGTTGAAGGAGGGCTGAAAGGGTCGGTGGGGATCATGAGGTGTAAAAACTGCAAAGCCTACACTCTCCAAAGGGTGACCTGTCCCTACTGCGGGGGAGAGCTGAGTACGCCGCACCCCCCACGGTACATAGTCGTCAAAAAATAGCCTCTCGCGGGACAGTTTAAGGGAAAAGCCTATATTGTTTGTATGCTCTATATCAACAAGATGGGTTATGCAGACAGAGCTGGTCGAGCTTAAGAGGTTCAAACCATCGGATGAGCTCACCGTCATAGAGGTCGCCCCCTCAGTGGGAGTAATAGGCCTTTTGCTGGCTAACATCCTAGTAGAGTCCTTAGAGTCGGAGAAGGTAGCCGAGGTCTACTCGCCGTACTTCCCCCAGGTGAGCGTAGTCAATAACGAGGGCGTCTCCTCATTACCGAAGATCGAGATATACGCGCTCCATCCGAAGAAAGGAAAGGATATAGTGCTGATCTCCAGGAATTTCCCCATCGAGGGCACGACCGAGGGAGCAGAGGTATCCTCGTTGATATTCAACTACCTTCACGGGCTCGGACAGGGTGAGCTGGTGACCATAACGAGCGGCCGGGTGACAGGGACCGGAGATGTATTCGCGGCATCGAACTCTATAGAGCAGAGCCGTCAGCTGGTCAAATTCGGTGCAAAAATAGCGCCCTCTATAGATAACCTACCTCTAGATAAGCTGTCCTCCTCACTGATGCTGAACTACATGATAAGCTCTAGACCAGTCTATCTGATAATCTCAGACACCACGTCTTACGTACCCGATCTGATGCTAGTTAAGAAGACGCTCTCCGTCCTAACCAACTTCCTGAAGATAGAGGTGGATACGACAAAGTTAGACCAGGAGATAAAGCACCAACAGGAGCTGTTAGAGGAGTTCACCAAGTCGATGAGCGAACCGGGGAGGGGAACCGGTCTACCTCCATCATACATAGGCTAGTCAATTATCTCGTATATGTACACGTACGCGAAACTCCCGTAGGGTGGGCTCGAGGAGAATACAAGCCTATAATGTCTCAACGAGGACTCCTGATACAGGAACGCGTTCTGCTGGTTGACCACTTGAGGTTTGTAGGGTATCAGCAGCCCGAGGGTCGTACTCCTCCAGAACTCCTCCGTGGGATTGGTCGGGTCTCCCTGGGGCCCCAAGAGCCTACCCTCATCGATCTTCTTTATACCGAGGTACTCGCTCTCTTGATTAGCGATCTGCAACATCCAGACCCATTTCGACTCCTCACCGAAGCCGAGCAATCTCGGTGGCTCGCCCTGAGTTAGTACTCCATGGGTTACGAATATGAGCACGTGGGTGGCTCCCATCCCCCTGAAGACCCTGTAACTCTCGTTCTCCGGAGACATGAAGGCGTAGGCGACCCTCGCTATTCTCTTACTGTCTATGGTGGTGTTGTCTATCAAGGAGGTCTTGTTCCCCACGATCGATATCCAATTCCCGTAGTCCCACCACGCGGCTACCACCGCATTCGATGGGAGGTTATCGCGCATCCAACTCACGGCCTTTATCCAATCGGGCAGTATCTGTCTAATGGGGATCGTTGAGGTAGCGAGGGTGGGCGGCAATGATGCCGCGTCTATGGGACTTAACCCCACTCTCCCGCCGACCCCGACAGGTTGATAGTACAACGCCAGCGCGATCAGTATTATCAGGGGAACTATTATGAGAGAACGCGGAGGGTTGAACACGAATGGTCTCCCCTTGATCCTACTTAACGACCTCGAGCCTATTGATAGCATCTCGGATATGGTGAAACCCGCGACCATCGCTACCGCAGGCGACGTTAGTAGTACCAGCCTGACCATAGAAGCTGCAAAGTATACCGCGAAGAGCGTGTAGGCAGCTATGAAGATATCGATGTCCCTGCCTCTCTTCACCATCATGTAGATGCCGTACGGGACCAGCACTATCATCGGTCCGAAGTCTTGAAAGATGGACGCCCAGACGCTCACCTGATTCTCAGCTACCGAGATGACTATGGCTAGGTCGCCCCTAGCCCAGGGAAGGAGCACCGATAGGAACTTTAGGCCAGGTAGACCTATTACGCCCCCCATTATCACCGCTAAAATACCGAGTATGAAGACGATCGCAAGGCCTCGCACATACACCGTGGCTCTCTCGATATCGAACCTCCTCCTCAAGAGCTCCGTCACGATCAAGAACCCTAGTACGAAGAGACCAACCGAGATGCTCAACTCGTTCAGGTAACCCAGACCGAGTTTGGGGACGTTGACGAGTATTAGGGAGTACGTGACGACCATTGGAGCATAAGCGTAAAGGAGGTTCGTCCTATACCTCCCGAGCACTAAGAGCAGGAAGGCGAAGAAGGGTAAGAACGCTATGGGGAACCTATGAGCACCCCACGAGGCACCCATGTACCCTAGGAGTCCACCCGATAACAACCCTAAGAGGACCGACCTCCTGAAGCTGTTCTCCTCCCGTATAGCGAGGAGGAAAGTGAGGTAGCCCGCCAGCATCAGAGGTATCGAGAGGCTCTCGTCATCGAACCACCCGTAGTGCGTCCTCTGTATGTGTGCGGAGCTGATGGTGATCAGAAGAGCCGACGCAATCGCCGCTCGACCTCCGAAGGCGTACCGCGAGAAGAGGAAGACCACGAGTACGGTGATCACACCATAGACGACGGGAAGGACGGCTGCCAACTCCAGAGGCTCTACCCTGATGCCTATCGAAGAGAGTAGAAGGTAGATGAACGCCATCGTGAAGCCCACGCCGGGGTAGAACGTGCTTCCTGCGTTGAGCCCCGTCGGGTACCAGCTTTTAGGCTCCACCCAGTCGGCGAACTCAAAGAACCCTCCCCAACCGTGGCTTATTACGAAGGACGCCACCCTGAAGTGCCACCAGGGGTCGAACTCCGTCAGCATCACGCCCCACCTCGCGGGCAAAGAGCGTATGACGAAAGCGAGCGTCAGTATCAAGAGGAGCAGGCCTATCTCCAACGTTGTCCTTCGTATCACACCCCCTCCCTCTATCAGCTTCAGTACTTCGGGGACCCTCCGCAGCCTCGAGGTTAACAAGTCCGGTTAAACTTTGAGCACCCCGTCCTATATAGGTTGTACCTTTACGTCACCGCGTGACTTCAACAGTTTACGCAACTAAAACCTTATCAGAACGCGAGACGACGTCTGAAGGAGGGCAATAGATTAAGAATTCGATCGACCGTATCACACATCAGGGCCCGTAGCTCAGTCAGGACAGAGCACCGGGCTTTTAACCCGGGGGTCGCGGGTTCAAATCCCGCCGGGCCCGAACGACACGTAAGAATGTAACCACACCTCTCAAAGGTCGCTACATGGAGTAGCTCAGTCATCAGAACGCATGAGTTTAACGGAGTAGACGAACTATCTTTGTACGTGCATATACGGCCGTTTCTGTACTGTCTTGTGAAGTGATACTTTCTTATACAATGCGTCTAACCAAAACCACGGGATAGATCACGAGAGGAATTAGTGTAGTCGTTTGTATATTTTCTAATTCAATTATATATTTTTTTATACGAAACATCATGACAAAATAAATTTTATGTTCTAGCATTAGAATAACTATAACGACGTGCAATCAGGATTTTTGGACGAAAGGAGGGTAGAAAAACCGGATAGGTTATTGAGGTGGTCAATTAACTCGTTAATCATTGCGTTTCTATCGCTTTTGTTAATGAACTCAGTTTGGGCGAGTGGAGACCTGATATACGCTGACGTGCCGGGCAACCCCCCTAGAGGCGCGGTTCCCAATAAGAAGTTTCTTTTGATAGCCGGTGAGACGGACGTGTATATCGATGATGAAATACTTTACAAGGCATGGACATTTAACGGAACGGTGCCTGGACCACTTATCTACGTTGAAGAGGGTGACTTAGTGGAGATTACTATTAAGAACAATGGCAAATATACTCACGGGGCATCGATCCATGCAGCAAACACCCAGACGTCAATATTCGTAGGCAACGTACCCCCTGGGCAGTCAAAAAGTTTGGTCTTCAAGGCTGATTTCCCGGGGGTTTACATGTATCACTGTGCTCCGGGCGGTCACGGTATTCTAACTCATACGATGGCGGGCATGTACGGCATGATAGTAGTGGAACCGAAAAAAGCGAAGTACAAGTTACAAGAAGAGTTAGGTAAGGCACCCGACCTCCTAGTCTTCCTTATCCAGCACGAGATATATCAAAACGGACAGGACTTTGTCGACGGTACTCCGACCTACGTTCTGTTTAATGGCAAGGTCTTTAGATACCTCACAGATCCGATAAAAGCAAGGCCAGGCGATTACGTCAGGTTTTATTTCCTCAACGTGGGACCGAACTCAGTTTCGAGCTTTCACGCGGTGGGAGGTATTTGGGAGTACGTATATCATGGTGGCAATCCGTATAATATCGAGAGGGGTCTCCAGACCGTAACCGTAGGTCCTACCGACTCTTATGTAATAGAGTGGCGTGTACCCTCTGAGGGCAACTTCCTGCTGGTGACTCATGCCTTCGGTACACAGACTCTGAAGGGCGCCGCAGGATACCTCTCATCCGACGCTAAAAATGAGAGGACAAGTATAATCTTACCAAGCGGCCCCTTGGCAAAGCAACCTCAATCCGTGAAAAGGGTAATTGCACCTTTTGAGCCAACCGATGAAGACCGCACAGGCATGGTAGTCTATCCCCCTGGGTCTCCGATTTTAATAAGGATCATTGGGAACACCTACTATCCGAAAATAGCGAAGGTCCCTCTAGGATCGCAAGTTAGGTGGGTTAACGAGGACGTGTTGAGCATCGGTTCCGGAGAAGTTACGGGTCAGCACAACATAGCAATAGTTTCTGGACCATCGGTCTTCGCATCAGAACTCCTGAAGAACGCAGAGAGCTTTACCTACGTCTTTAATAGAGAAGGCGAGTACAAGTACATCTGCGGAATACATCCCTACATGAAGGGTGAGGTAATCGTTTATACTCCAAGCGTTGTGGGAGGCGGGGCATCATTCGATATTACGTCATTTTTAGCGTTTGTAGTGGGCCTCGCTGTACTCCTCTCCTACCTAGTATTAGGATTCAGGCAACGATCATCCAAATGAGACGAAAAATATACTTAGTTGTTTTTTCAATCATCCTCTTTTCACTCGCGATTCTGCTCTTTAATTATTACTGGTCTAGACCCTCTGACACGAAGAATATCACCGAGGTCATTAGCGGCCGTCAGTTACCCGATTTCACCCTTATTGACCAGTACAACAACGATTTCAGTTTAGCGAAAGTTAAAGGTAGGCCGATTATATTATTCTTTGGGTACACTAATTGTCCGGACGTGTGCCCATACGCAATGATGAAAATCTCGGAGTCATTGAGGGAATCTATGAAGCTCTTGAATAGAGATGTAGAATCCTTTGCGGTGATCTTCATCACGGTGGATCCCTTACGTGATACCCCCCAAGTTCTCTCGCTATGGGCCTCTAAGTACTATGCCTATACTATCGCTCTCACTGGCGACTTGGAGGAGCTGAAGAGAGTCTGGACCATATACGGTGTTGTCAGGGCTGAAGACTACGATGAAATCTCTATCGTAGGAGGCTACTATTTCATCAGCCATAGTGCAGTTATATACGTAGCGGACAAAAATCACATCCTTAGGTATATTTTAACCCCTGAGACGAGTATAGATGAATTTAAACGAGCTTTGCTCGACGTTTTGAGGTCATGACGACCGAGTAGTCATATAAACAGTAAGGAACCCGATGTAAAACAAAACACTACTCGATCAGTAATTTCATTCAATCACAATAACTGATGGAGAGGTTAGTTTATATGATAGTCTTTGAGTGATATCGAGAGGTGAGAAGAACTAGGGGTCATGGTTACTCTAATATGTAGGGAATGCAATGATGACAAAGGCCACGCATTCGTCCACGTCTGTAGCGATTGCTTTGGCGCGCTGGAGGTTCAATATGATCTATCTAAAGTCAGGCTCAACAGAGAGGTGTTGGCGAACAGATATCCATCGATGTGGAAGTACAAGGAGCTCTTACCTATCGTCGATGACTCAAAGATCGTTGATATAGGTGCAGGTAACACCCCCCTCATTAGAGCTGACAAACTAGCAAAGAAGATAGGCGTGAAAAGGTTATACCTGAAGAACGATACCACGAACCCGACCTACAGCTTCAAGGATAGGCCGTCTAGCGTAGCGATATCGAAGGCTCTAGAGTTCAAGTTGAGTACCGTTGGTTGCGCATCAACGGGTAACTTAGCAGGTGCGACCGCTGCACACGCAGCTAAGGCCGGGATTGACTGTCTGGTCTTCATGCCAGTGAGCGTAGAGCAGTCGAAGGTACAACAGGCAGCAATTTACGGAGCAAGGGTCGTCCTGATAAGGGGGACTTATGACGACGTCAATAGGCTGGCAGCTTTGGCCGCAGACAGGTTCGGGATAGGCATAGTGAACGTAAACCTAAGGCCTTACTACGTCGAGGGGTCCAAGACGATGGCTTTTGAGATAGTCGAGCAGTTGGGGTGGAGGACCCCCGATCGGATAGTGGTGCCCACTGCAAGCGGTGCTCTATTATCGGCCCTTTACAAGGGTTTGAAGGAGGCCGAACAGATCGGTCTCTTAAAGGAGTCCAACGCGGCCATGACGGTTGCTCAGCCCTTGGGGTGCTCACCGATAGTTGAGGCCTTCAGGAACAATTACTCGGAGATCAGGACCGTCACTACTCCCTCTACCATAGTTCAGAGCTTGGCAATAGGTGACCCGGGAGACGGTTATCAGGCGTTGAAGGTGGTCAGGGAGAGCGGTGGGTCGTGTGGTGCGGTAACGGACGTTGAGGCTCTCAAGGCCGTAGAGCTGTTGGCATCGACTGAGGGCGTATTTGCGGAGGTTGGAGGCGCGATAAGCATCGCGGTACTCAAGAGGTTGGTGGATGAGGGAGAGGTCGGGAGAGACGAGGAAGTGGTGTGTTGCGTTACTGGCAGCGGTTTCAAGACCATCGATGTCCTACCGCGACCCGAGAACATAACGACCATTGACGCTAAGTTCGATCAGTTGAGCGGACTGTTACGTACATCGTGATCCCGTTCGTGACATCACGGAAGGGTTAATAATACCTCTTCGGTCTTATACCACAGCAAAGTTATGGCAAAGGTAAGAGTGCTGGTTACCTCAGCTTTAGCCACCTACATGAACAATGAGAGGGAGGTCACAGTCGAGGCCGACAGCGTCAGGGAGTTGTTGAACAAGCTGGCAAACAGGTACGGGAGTCAATTATCAACTAGGTTACTAGATGAGTCGGGGAACCTCAGGAGGTACATAAATATCTACATCAATGACAGGAACATCAGGGGCGCCGAGATCGACCAGAAGTTGAACGAGGGGGATGAGGTTTTAATATTGCCCGCGGTATCGGGTGGTGAGCTGTGAGGACCTCCGTAATAATCGGCATCTTGGTCTCCATCGGCGTCTTGGTACAGATAGCGCTGGGGGAGAGCGGGCTGGTACACCTTATGCGCATACCGCACGCCATATTAGGATATCTCGGCGTGGTCCTGGTAGCTGTCTACTATTATCTCAACCGCAAGTCAAAGACTGTCTCGATAATAGCATTAGTCTTGTTGATACTGACGGTGCTCCAAGCGATCGAGGGTAGTCTACTCTTCTTCGGCCTCTCCCAGAGGACAATGGATCACAGGATCTTGGCTTACGTTCTGCTGGCGGTCGGGCTGATCGGAGGGATCTTGGCTGCAAGGTTCAGGAGAACGGTAACTGGCGCTGTGGAGAAGACTCAATAGATCCCTCTTCCCCCCCATTGTAACTCCGAGACCCCCTTCCTCCTGTTCACCTCTCTGGCTAATATGAAGAAGAGCGTAGAGAGTCTGTTGAAGAACGGTATGAGTGACTCATTGAGAGCCTCTCTCCGATTCAGACTCACCAGCCGCCGCTCCGTCCTCCTCGTAACCGCGCGCACCAGATGTAGCAGCGACCCCACCCTCGAGCCTCCAGGATAGATGAAGTGGCGTAAGGGTTGGAGTGCGGACTCATACCTAGATATCAGCTGCTCGATCTGGGTTATATCATGACCGTTAATCTTAGGTACCGGACACTCCATATTGCTGGGCGTCGCTAACTCTGATGCAGCCCTGAATAGCTTCTCCTGGACATTAATTAGAACCTCTTTGAGATCGATATCGTCCTCGTCTAGACTCGCTATAACTACGCCTATAAGCGATGAGAGCTCGTCTATCTCGCCGTAACACTCGACCCTAAGCTCGTCCTTCATTACCCTTAACCCACCGAAGAGTTCGGTGGACCCCTTATCCCCTTTCCCGCGCATCAATGCTACCCCCTACTTCAAGTGACTCGACAATAGGTCTATCGTATGCAGAACCCTCAGTCTAGTGAGGTGCCTTAACTGGAGCTTGCACACGCTACTGTCCGTCACCACACACTCGACCCTTTCCCTATCGATCGACTCGAAGGCGCGCCTCCCTATCATGGTACTCATCTCGTAAGCGTAGTGATCTCGTCTATACCCCCACGTACCGGCCATCCCACAGCACCCGTAGTTCGATATCTCGACGTCATACCCTAACCTCCTCAGTATCTCGATGGAGTGAGAGGCGTAGTTGAACGTAGAGTGACAGGCCACGTGATAGAACACGGTCCCCCTCCGCGGACCTCTCCCTTTGATCAGACCGTCAGGGTCCAGGTGCTCCAGCAGATACTCCCCAAAAGATAGTGAGAGGTTGGCCACACTAATAGACATTGGGGTCTCCAACAGCTTAGTATAGACTTCTCTCAGGCAGTAGAGCGCTGTTGGCTCCGTACATATGACAGGAACACCACGTGCGGCGTAGTGATACAGTGTAGCCACGTTACGTTCAGCGATGGATGCCGCCTCCTTCAATAGCCCGTTCTGGATGTAGGGCATACCGGACCCGCGGAGACGCGGTAATATCGTCTTTACCCCAACGCTATCCAAGAGCTCTATCAACTTCTTCCCCACTGTCCAGTCAACATATGACGTATACGTGTCCGGGAAGTAAACTATCTTCCTCTCGTGCTGAGAACGACGATTGAACCTCTTCTCATACCAGCCGTAGAGGTCCCCGCCCTCAAACCTCGGTAACGGCCTACGTCTGTCGATACCAATCGATAACTCCATGAGAGCCCTGATGGTCTTGCTCTCCGAGATCACGTTAGCTAATCTGGGGAGTTTAGATGCGAGCACAGTGAATAACTCATGCAACTTCACCGCGTAGATTGAAGGCCTCCCCATACCGGAATTCTGAGCGCTCTTGATCCACGAGATCCCCATCGGTATGTCTATTCCTACGGGACACTCCTTTAGACAGAGTCCACAGGAGATACACAGGGGCGCGATATCGGCGGCCTCAGCTACGCCCTTGGTCACCGCGGTCCACAGTATGCCAATTGGACCGCTGTAGGCACCGCTGCCGAAGACGTGACCGCCGACCAGCGTGTACGTGGGGCAGAGGTTGAAGCAGGACGCGCACCTGACGCACATCAGTCCCTCCCTCAACCACTTATTTTCCATCGCGCGGAACCTACCGTTGTCGACTAGGATAACGTGTAGAGCCGAGTCCTGGCCTGACCTCAATCCTGACCATTTCGGTCCGTAGACGGTGACGTAACTGGTCATCTTTTTACCACCCGCGTAAGTCACAATAGTCTTCAGCACCGTCAATGCGTCTCTCCAATCGTAGACGACCTTCTCTATCCCGCTCACACATATCAGGACCTTCGGAGCAGTCGTGACGAACAGGTCGTTACCCTCGTTGGTGACTAAGATTATCGAACCGGTCTCTGCGACTATTACGTTCGCGCCGGTGATGCCGACATCCGCCCCTAATTGGGCCGCCCTGAGGGTTTCCCTGACGGTCCGAACCAGATCGCGTGGTTCTGGGTCAACGTCGACCCCCAGGTCCCTCTCTAAAACCTCTGCTATCTGGTGTCTGTCGAGGTGTGCGGCCGGTGAGAGTATATGTGAGGGTCTATCACCCGAGACCTGTATTATGAACTCACCTATGTCGGTCTCAACTACCTCATACCCCATTGTCTCCAAGGCTGCATTGAGTCCTATCTCCTCTGTGGTCATCGATTTGGTCTTGATGATACTCCTCACACGATATCTTGAGAGCAGCTCGAGTACGTGGTTCACTGCATCTTTGGCATCACTGGCTAAGTAGAAGGAGGACCCTGCCCCCTCCAACCTACCTCGCAGTACTTCCAGGTTCTCCCGGATCCTCTCCAATGAGGTCTCCTTCACTCTCCTGACCGATCTCGTATCGATGGAGGCGGTGTTGACGTTTTTGTCACGGGATTCCTTCCTCCTCCTGAAGACCCGCCAGAGGTTCCTCATCTGCGCCCAGTTCACCAGTGAGCGCCTTATCTCCTCGTCTATATCACGAACCACCTCCCTTCACCTCGTCGTTTATTGCGATAACCAACCTCGGTGGACCGTGAGCCCCCACGACGACTATCGACTCTATATCCGTCGTAGAGCTTGGGCCTGTGATCAAGTTGATCACCTTGCCCTCACTCGCAAGGGACCGTAGTAGTTCAGAAGCCTCGAGGAGATCGTCGAAGACCTCATACTCGTGGAGCACTACTATGAGATCTGTGGCCGTAGCGATCGACAACCTCTCCCGAGGGGACGCGACCACTATTACAGACCCCGTATCTGCTACGGCGTAGGAGGACTCTACCACGTAGATCAGATTGTCCCTCCGATATTCGGGGAGATTAGTCACATCCGTCTCATCAGTTAACTCAGTGAGGCTACTCATTCGATCTCTCAACCCGTCGATGACAGATTTGATCATCTCGGTCATCTGGTACCGTAAAGACCCCCCCTCACACTCCGATAGCACCGAGCTAATTACTTCTGAGAGTCCCCCCGTTCCTTTATAACGCCTCACGTCTGCACCAGCGTTTGACGCGAGGGTACAGAAGCGATCGAGTAGCCCTCTATACAACCCAGAGATGCTGTTGGAAATCTGCTTATAACAGTTACCCGTTCGCGGTCAGATGACACTGGTGTGAGGCTCTCCGGGTGTGGGAGCAGCTACCTAAATATCAAGAAGTAGATGACGACTAGCAGGAGCATCAAGATCGGTGAGGTGCCTATCGACAAACCGTCGAAATTGTAGGAGACGTAGAGGAACGGCGGTAGCTCACTCAGACCGGAGATGAACCTAGATGCTACGTGGGTGATTACGAGCGCAACCCCGATCACTAATAAAAAGAGACCGATCTTAAGCAGGGTATCGTGGACGACCATAGAGCCTTAACACCTCGACCACCTCCTCATCGGATACCTGAGAGAAGTCCTGATAGAACTCACCGATCGCGTAGAGCTCAACCGGTCTCAATACGTCAACGACCTCATCGACCTCACGTGCTATCCTCTCTGCGGCCTCGACGGATATTACAGGGGTCCCGAGCAATATCCTCCGCGGGGACTCCCTTTTCACGCGATTTATCGCGGCTAAAACAGTGGTACCCGTAGCTACCCCGTCATCGATTATAGCCACGACCCTACCCCTGACATCCGGAAAACCTCTCCCGCCCCTATAAAGGAGCTTTCTCTGCTCGATGACCGTAGACTCCCTCTCCGCGGCCTTCTCTATGAACTCCCTCGAGACGCTATACATCCTCACAACCTCCTGCTCGAGGACGAGCATACCGTCCTCACATATCGCTGCCGCGGCGAGTTCTGGGCTGAAGGGGGTACCTATCTTCCTGACGATGACGACGTCTAGCGGAGCACCAGTCCTCTTACACACCTCGGCAGCGACTATGACGCCACCCCGAGGTATCCCAAGGACGAATGATTCACTATCGAGTTTTTCGACGAGACTCTCAGCCAGCAGCTTTCCGGCCTCGTTCCTGTCCTTAAATATCAAATCTAGCTTATCTTTCCGGTCCACTGACTCTCTATCATCCTTACAATATCGACCAGCCTGTTACTGTAGCCCCATTCGTTGTCGTACCACCCGAATACCTTGATGTAGTCATTGTTGTTACCCAGCACTATCGTGCTTGACGCATCGAAGACACATGAGTGTGGGTTCCCTATCACATCTATCGAGACTATGGGGTCCTCGGTGTACTCTATGATCCCCCTCATCCTGCCCTGAGACTCCTCCTGGAAGGCCCTGTTAACCTCCTCGACGCTCACGGACCTTTTGAGCAGTACGGATAGGTCCGTCAAAGAGCCGTTTGCTACGGGAACCCTCAGGGCTATACCGTGGAGCTTTCCCTTGACCTCGGGTATGACGAGGTGGAGCGCAGACGCGGCACCCGTGGTCGTAGGTATAATGGATTGTGCTGCCGCTCTAGCCCTCCTAAGGTCCTTATGGACAAGGTCTAGGAGCCTCTGGTCATTGGTGTAAGCGTGCACGGTCGTCATGTAGCCCTTAATTATCCCGAAGTTGTCCAGAAGTACCTTGACCATGGGCGCCAGACAGTTCGTCGTGCATGATGCGCCAGAGATTATCACGTGTTTCGAGATATCGAGGGCCGAGCTGTTGACGCCCGGGACTATAGTGACATCCGCATCTGAGGAGGGTGCCGATATCACGACCCTCTTCGCACCGCCCTTGAGGTGTTTCATCGAATCTGCTTTGCTAGTAAATCGGCCCGTAGACTCGATAACGACGTCGACGCCAACATCGGACCACTTAATCGATGCTGGGTCAGCGATGCTGAACCCGACCAACTCCTCACCATCGATCAATATTCCCTTCTCCGTCTCCCTCACGTCGTTCCTCATCCTACCGTGAATCGAATCGTACTTGAGTAAGTAGGCGACGCTCTTGGAGTCGGCGAGCTCGTTGTAGGCGACGACCTTGAACCTCTTGCCGTAGTCGGGATCTCTCAGGGCGGCCCTTAAGAAGAGCCTCCCTATCCTCCCCATACCGTTTATTCCTATCTTGATCATCCTCAGTAGTCATGGGGACGTGCAACCTAATATACTATCTGTGAGAACTAATGCCCAGAAAACTTCACGAGCTTAGTTCCTCTCGAGACGACCCTTCCAAGTCTTAGCGGACCTCTTTAAAGCCTCAAACATAGGCATCGACTTACCTGCAAGGAACATGACCAGAGCACCACCTGACGTGCTTATGTGATCCAACCAGTCCTTTATCTTCAGTCCCTCGAGAGCCGTGGTGAGATGACCTCCACTGACTATTGTCGTCCCCAATGAGTTCGCGAGGGCGTATAGTAGCTCATGAGTGCCCCTCTCGAATCCTTTGTACTCGAACGCACCAGGAGTCCCACTCATGAAGACGGTGCCCGCACTCTTGATGACCTTGACATACCTGTTTATGGTCTTGGTGCCTATGTCGAGGACCTTTGAGGGGTCGTCTATCTCACTAACGGGTATCTCCTTTCGCTCATCATCTACGCTTATGGCGACGTCCTCGGGGAGCTCTATATTGGCCCTGTACTCCGAAAGCAGACGTTTAGCCTGATTCACTAACTTCTCCTCATCGCTCAACCCTATCGGTCTCTCTATCACCCCCGCGGCCCTCAAGAAGACGAGTCCTATCAGGCCGGTTAACAGGATCTTATCGCCCTTCCCTCCGTTTATCAGCGCCGACATCGCCTCTAACCGATCAGATATCTTAGACCCACCCAAGACCGTTGCGAAGGGAGCCTTAGAGGTCATCATGACCTTCGTGAGTGATTTAAGCTCCTTTACGACCAACCTCCCTGCCACCGTGGGCACCAGATCTGCAAAACCGATGATTGACGGATGTGCCCGGTGAGCCGATGGGAAGGCATCTAGTACGCAAGCGTCTATGACCTTGCTGAGTCGTTTGACCATCACCGTCTTCGCCGCGTCCTCGAGCGTGAACTCAAAGTTCTCCTCTGCGGCAAATCGTAGATTGTCGAGTACCAACACGTCCCCCGGCTCCGCCGATCTTATGGCGTCAAGTGCGGCCTTGCCCATCACGTCCATCACGAACGTGGTCTTTCGACCAACGTACTCTGCGATGTACTGGGTGTGCTCCTCGAGTGAGACGTAATCGTACTTCCCAACTCGGCCCTGATGTGAGCCCACCACCACCACGGAATTCTTCAACTCCCTGATCGTGACGGTCGCCTCCTCTATGCGGTTGGCGTTCAAAATCTTACCGGTCTTCGGATCTATGCTGCTGTTTATATCAGCCCTGAGAAAGACCCGCTTTCCGTTGAGGTCGAGGTCGTCGATGGTTAAGAAGTCTCCTATCACAGAATTAATTTTTAATCCCATTTATTAAAATTATTTTTAAGGTTATTTTAAGAGAGAAGGAGGCGTTGCTCCTCGGAGAGTTTTGAGGTCACTATTAGCTTAGCCATTCCGGACTTGTGTTTCTTTATGACGTTGAACCCACAGACGGGACAACGGGTGTCTATGATCCTCGGCAGCTGATCCTTTGAGAAGACCCTTTTGCAGTAGACGCACTGATAATATACAACATCTCCCGTCATGTGACCCTGCCAATAATACGTTGACCGAGCTATAAACGTATCTCCCGTCCTTAGTTCAAATGGATTACTTGGGCCTCAACTTCTTCCTGTTCTTCAGGACGACGGTCACGAGCGTCTCCGCTGCATCTACTAGCTCGCAACCGTCAAAGACCGACGACGCCCTATCCTCGAAGAGCACATTGGCCGACGGCGGCTTGTAGGTACTCTGCTCCCCTCCCCATAGCTGTATGCCGCCCTTAACAGCGGGGAAGAAGTCAAAGGAGAACGAGATGCCACCCATCTTCTCCCTCTGACCGTTCATGAACCTACATACCGACTCAAAAGTCTGGACATCGTAACCGAATGCGTCGAGCAGGGGCCTGATGACCCGCTTCTCATACTCGTTGATCAACTGGGAGTCCCTCAGGAACTTGTTCAGAATTATCCAACCGCCCCTCTTGGACGCGGGAGACCACCTCAGCAGGTACTTCAAGATTAAGTGAGTCACCTTCTCATCCGCTACTTGCTCTGTCTCCGCCTCCCTGATGTCCCACTTTTGAACGTCAACAACGTACGTCTCGTTCAGTAGATTTACCAGGTACCTGTCGCCTTTCTCGTCCCTGCGAGGTATGAATACCACACCACACCTCTTTACTACATCGGAGGGCGGCCTATCGTAGAGAACCCTGAAGAGCTCGTCCGTCTCTCGTTCCAATTTTTCCTGTTAAATTTAATTTTAAATGAAATATAACATTTACCGGCCATAACCCACGAAGTTTAAAATAAAGCCCGACGAATGTATACAATATGCATCAGCACATAGGAAGGATAGTGGTGAAGAAGGTGGGTAGAGAGGCGGGGCGGAAGTGCGTTGTAGTCGACGTAATAAACGAGAGGACTCTCCTCATTACCGGACCGAAATCATTAAATGGCGTGAGGCGACGGAACGTGAACGTCTCCCACGTGGTATTTACGCCGAAGAGCATCAAGATAGAGAAGAGCGCAAGCGATGAGGAGGTCTTGAGGGCGATAGAGATGGAAAACCTCTCAGACTATATGAAGGAGCGGATCACACCTGGTCTACGATGAGAGCTCTGAAGCTAAACCATAAAGACCCGCCCTGGTCGAGGGAACGTGAGATCATTGAGATAAGAGAGGCGAGCACCGACACTAAGTACGGAAAGGACCCCTGGTCTAGAGATCTGAGCGAGCTACTTGACACGGGTTTCATAGCCGTCGACAAACATCGCGGCTCCTCGAGCCACTCGATCGTCTTTGAGGTAAAGCGGTTACTCGGGTTAGAGGCCGCGGGGCACGGGGGGACCCTAGACGCGAGGGGGAGATCCCAACGTCTCCGGCGTACTCCCAGTACTATTGGGGAGAGCGACGAAATGCACCGAGGCCGTGATGAGGAGCGGGAAGGAGTACGTCTGTCTGATGAAGTTGCACTCATATGTCAACGACGAGGACCTCAAGTACGCTTTCTCTGAGATGCTGGGCGACGTCTACCAAGTCCCTCCCGTCAGGTCGTCCGTCGCACGGCAACCTAGGATCAGGACGGTTTACGCCATTGAGCTGCTCGAGAGAACCGACAACGAGGTCCTCTTCAAGGTCTCATGCAGCGGTGGATTTTACGTGAGGAAGCTCTGTACTGACGTAGGGCTGCTGTTAGGGGTGAGGTCCCATATGCAGGAGCTGCGTCGCATCAGGGTCGGGACAGTGGCTGAGGACTCCTCTCACCCTCTAATCCAGGTGTACCGTGAGGTCACTAAGTGGAGGTCGGAGGGAGCGACGAGCGGATTTCTATCCATGGTACGACCCATTGAGGAGTTATTGACGCCCCTACCCCGCATCGAGGTTCTGGATACTGCGGTGGACGCGATATGCAACGGAGCCCCCCTCGCGTACCCCGGTGTGGCAAGGGTCGACGCGAATCTGGCTCCAGGTGATCTAGTTGGCATCTTCACTCTGAAGAACGAGATAATATGCCTAGGGGAGGCCAAGAAGTCCACTAAAGAGTTTTTGGAAGAGGGAGGCACAATAGCGGTCCCAAGGAGCGTCGTCATGAGGAGCGGTACGTATCCTCCGTTCTGGAGGGGGAGATACCGACAGAGTAAAAACTGAGTCACGTACAATCTATTTAGCTTGCCGGGGTGGCAGAGCGGACCAATGCGCAGGCCTTGAGAACTCGTCCAGTGAGCCTGTAGCCCCACGTGGGCTGCGAGGGTTCGAATCCCTCCCCCGGCGAACTCACAAGTCTAATCTATTCGAACTCTGCAACCTGTCGATACACTTATGACGTTTGACGAATATTGAATAGTCGTGTACGGCTGGGACGAACACGTCAACTCAGGTTCTAAAGTGAGGGTGAACGGCCTCGAGGTCTTCTATGTCGATAAGGGAGCGGGTGAACCGGTCGTCCTGTTACACGGGTGGGCATCCTCATCCTTCAGCTGGAGGAACAACTTCAAAGATCTCTCTAAAACCTTCAGGACCGTTGCGCCAGATTTACCCGGATTCGGGAACTCTGAGAGGCTCAAGACTGGGCTTCACCTCGCCCCGTTGACCGATCACCTGCTCGAGTTCTTGAGCGCGGTAGGAGTCGAGGGGTTCAGTCTCGTCGGACACTCCATGGGTGGTGTCGTGTCTTCCTATCTGGCTTCTACACGTCCTACACTGGTTCGTAAGCTGGTGCTCATAAACCCCAGCCTCTTTGGAACGGAGGTCGGGAGGCCTCCCCTGATAACGAGGATAGCGCGAGTAAGACCTATCGGCAACGTAATGACCAAATTAATGGTGAGCAGGCCCTTCGTCAGGTCAGCTTTAAGGCGAGTATACGTAAGGAAAGAGCTCATAGATGAGTCGGTTGTTGAGGGGTACTTCCAGTCAGTGAAACGGTCCGGGACCACCCTCCTGGAGGCTGCGAACCTGATAGGTGAGTTCAGCCAGAACGTCCTCTCAGGCATAAGATGCCCGGTCCTCTTCATATTGGGTCAGCTCGACACTTGGGTTCCTTATGAACGAAACAAGGCGCTCGCGGAGAGCATGGGGGCGAGGGTCATCATTATACCAGATGCGGGACATAACGCGCATGAGGAGAACCCCAACGTCGTTAACAGGATCATCACTGAGTTTTTAGCCGAGCTTTAACACGAGGAATGAACCGCCCCCCTCAAACCATTAATCGTTTTAGATAATAGCTCCAGTCGACAGACGTCGTCTCTCTGTAGATGTCCTCAGTATAAGTCCTCCTGACTTCCTCCTCGTTGTATGTCAATGGATCACCTAACAGTGACGCGTAGTACTGTTTCTTAGAGGCCCTCTCCAACGCTGCGGCGGTTATCACGACCTCCTCAATAGTCCTGCCGACCACGAACGCGCCGTGGCCCCTGTGGACGATAGCCCTCCTCTTACCGAGCCTCTCAACGAGCTCTCTCCCCATAACCCGGTCCTTGATATAGAGAGGCAACCCCTCGTACACAGGCAACCCATCGATGAAGAGGAAAGAGTCACGTGAGATAGGCAGGAGACTCTTACCCGCCATCACCAGAATGTTCGTATAGAGCGGATGGAGGTGGGCGGCCGCCCTAACGTCGTCGCGTACTCTGAACAGCTCAGTGTAGAAGTGAATCTCTCCCATCGACTCCCTGTACTTCCCCTCTAGCACGTTCCCCTCTAAGTCTATCACTACAAGGTCCTCCTCGTTACAATCAGATATCGTCCTGCCGTACGCGTGGAGATGAGCCGGTACGAGTATCCTCCCCTCCCCCAAGTAGTAGCAGACGTGTCCGCGGCCCATCTCCGTCAACCCCTCGTTCACTAGCATCCTGTTGGCCATCGCGAGCTTTACCTTCAAGGAATGATCGGCTTCTACCATAGGCACACCACTTATGAGTTACGTCCCTGATCGCATTTATCTTTTTTGAACTCAATCTTTGTTTTAGAAGACGTCCAGAGTCAGGTTCCTGTATGAGTCAACACAAACTCTTAAGTAGTATTAAAAAGCGCTATAATTGAAGCTCTTGATAAGGGGTAAGAACGTTAGACCCTCTAAAGTTATAAGGGATCCATACCCTAACCCAAACGGCGTCGCGGTCGATCCGTACTCGGAACTGGTCGTTGTTACGGACGTGAACAGAAAGAGCATCCTCATGTACGACCGTCTCGCCTGTTCGGTGAGAGGTGAGGTGGTCAAACCGAAACGTCACATAATAGGGAGCACTGAAACGTTCCTGGGTTTTTTGGCGGGAGTAGCGTTAGATCCGGACAGAGGTGATATCTACGTCGTAAATAACGATATCGAGGACTCTGTTCCCGTCTTCAACTACGAGGATGACGCTAACGCGCGGCCCAAAAGGGTACTTCTGGTCCCCCATAGAGCGTGGGGAGTAGCGATAAGCGAGAAGGAGGTTGCGGTATCTATTGAAACCTTTGGGGTCGTCTTCTACCCGAGGGAGGCTAGTGGGTGTCCTGAACCGTCGAGGTCCATATTCGGCCCCAATAGCGGAATGGCGGACCCACACGGCATCATTTTAGACGAGGAACGGGAGGAGTTAATAGTCGCAAATCACGGGAACTATAACCCGGAGGGTAATAATTACTCGGGCGAGAACTCCACCAGACTGTTAGGTTCTTCACCCGTCAAAATAAGCGGTAATTACCTCTTCCCATCGATCAGTACGTACCGGATAAGCGCGGATGGAGACGTCCCACCAACGAGGAAGATCGCCGGCCCCTCCACTAACCTTAGCTGGCCCATGGGCATCGCTTTAAACAAACGATCTAATGAGATAGTGGTGGCTAATAACGGCGACGATTCGATAGTATTTTTCGATAGAGAGGATGAAGGCGACGTCACTCCAAAGAGGACGATAAGAGGGGCCCTGACAGGGTTGAGGAGACCGGTCAGCGTCCAGGTGGACGAGAAAAATGACGAACTGTGGGTTGCAAACTTCGATGACCACACAGTCCTGGTCTTCAACCTAACTGATGAGGGTAATGTTCCCCCCAAGAGAGTAATAAGGACGGCACCTCAAGGGGCTCCGAACGTCGGTTTCGCGAACCCCATGGCGGCCACCTACGACACGAGGAGGAACGAGTGGATCATTGGCAACTGCGTGACTCAACCCCGCATTTTAATCTTCAATCCATCCTCACAAGGCGTCGCCTCGCCCAGTAGGCTCATAGATGGAGGGAGGAGCAAACTGACCAGGACTGTTCACGGCATAGCATATAATCCGAGAACGGATGAGGTTATAGTAGCCGCGCCGATGGCCGCCGCGATACTGATCTTTGATGCAGAGAAGTGGGGCGAGTCAAGACCGAAGAGGATCATACAGGGGCCTGATACGGCTCTCGTCTTCCCCCACGTAGCGAACGTGGACGTTGAACGAGAGGAGATACTCGTAGGAGATCAAGGTAGGGGTGGGGTCCTCGTCTTCAGTATGTCGGCTAGTGGGAACGTAAAACCATCGCGGTCCATCCTAGGACCGAACACGAGACTCGATTACGTAACCGGTGTGGGTGCGGTAACAGAGGAGGACCTCATAGTAGTCGCGAGCACCGATATGGGAAGAGCGCCTAACGCGAAGACCGGTATATTCATGTATAACCGGTCGTCCAATGGTGATGTGAAACCCGTTAGGGAGATAACAGGGCCTAATACAGGCATCAAGTCGTATCCGTGGACTCTCGCGGTTCATAGAGGCCACATCTTCGTGGCGGTAAGCAACATGAACTATCTCCCGTGCTATGACGTTAACCGTTGTATCCCCAACAGGGGGTTGAAGGGATCCCCTTGGGTCGCTGAGGGCTTCATAGGTGTCTGGTCATTAAGAGATAACGGAGACGTCCCGCCTAGACTCAAAATAAACGGCCCTCTGAGTGAGATCGGTGCACCCACATCTCTCGCCCTTAATCCCAACGACGGGGAGGTTCTGGTGGGAGACAGCATAAAGAACGGGTGTTACGTCTTCAGGGTTATCGACTTTCTACGCGAGCTGTAAGGTGATTAAAGTACCACATAGTCCACTTAGCTATCACAGGATGGGGGAGAGAAAACTAAAAATACTAACAAAGTAAACGAGATTATACCATGTCTCAGTTAGTTCTCGGAAGGAAACAGTTAACACGTGAGGATAGGCTTAAGATATTAGAGAAGTACAAGGACGTACCTCCGGCCGACAGACGCCAACTCGTGGGCACCAGACACATCGATTTCACGGAACTGAAGAGGTGGGACATACCGGATAAGATAATCGTGAGCGTGGCCGCATCAGGCGTCTTCATAAACAAGGATCAAAACCCTAACCAGCCTGTGACACCGGGCGAGATGGTCAGAGCCTATGAGGAGTGCATCGATATAGGTGCAGTCGGCGTCCACGTGCACGCTAGGGACCCTGAGACGGGAAGGGGCGTAGCTGACGCAAAGGTATATCATCAGATAATAGACCCACTGAAGGCAAAGTACGGCGATAATATCGTGGTCGATGGCGGCACGATGGCCGGGAGGACCTTCGAGGAGATGATGACCCCCATCGTGGAGGGACTCTTCGAGATAGCTATCGTAAACCCCTCTACCGGCATTCTGGGGAACTGGCTAAGGCACATGCATCCGAAGACCACGCAAGCACAGGCCAGGTTCTTCCAGGAGTGCGGGGTCAAACCTCAGATAGACGTGCACGACGGATCGAGCATAGAGCTCGCCAAGCGGTTCTTGATAGATCCCGGCTTGATCGAGAAGCCGACCTATTGGCACGTGCTCCCCGGATTGCCCGGGACCTATTACATACCTAACGAGATAGCGATGGTAGAGGCGATAATGTGGTTCGTGAGGAGGATCAGGGAGATCGACAGGGAGGCTGTGATAATGGTGAGCGATACGTCACGTAGCTGCATATACATGCCGGTGTTAGCAACGCTCTTAGGTCTCCACATACGTGTCGGGATGGAGGACACGATATGGAGATACCCACACAAGGACGAGCTGATAGAGAGCAACAAGGAGATAGTTGAGTCGTGCATAACCATAGCCAGGCACCTAGGTCGAGAGCCGGCGACCGCGGACGAGTACCGGAGAATCGTCGGCATAAAAAAGTAATCTCCTAGGCAAATTATTATATATGAGTAATCAGATGTTCAATTTGATGTACGTCCCCGATATCATCCCGAAGGAGGACGCTGAGGTCTTCAAGAAGTATCACGGATCAGCTCCCAAGAGGATAGGGATGGGGAAGAGGCCTGCAGTCCTTGTAGTAGACATGACCAACGCGTTCGTGCTCGACGATTACCCCACCGGTTACAGCAAGACAGGGGTACCGTGTGCGAGGGCTATAAAGCGATTACTGAACGTAGCAAGGGAGTTGCAGCTCCCCATCATCTACACGAAGGGCATCTCGTTCGCCCACCCTGATGAGGACGCTCTCAGAGGCATGTGGTTGTACAAGTCTTCTTTGATGCCAAAAGAGGTGCTCGAGAAGGGCAACGAGATATATCACGAGATAAGACCTGAGAAAGGCGACATAGTCATCGAGAAAGCCAAGCCCAGCGCCTTCTTCGGGACACAACTCCTCAGCATACTCAACTTCCTCCAGATTGACACGCTAATAGTTACCGGCATGGTCACCTCTGGTTGTATAAGGGCGACCGTGATCGATTCGTTCTCCTACAATTACAGGACGATAATCCCTGAGGAGTGCGTTGCCGACAGGTCCCAGATATCACATAAGGTGAACCTCTTCGATATGGACATGAAGTACGCCGACGTGATGAGGCTCGATGACGTGATAGGTGAGCTCGAGAAGTTAACGCTCAGATCAGTCACTTAACAGAATTTAGTCGTTAAAAGGATATATATTAATATAGTTCTGTTTTATACATGTCGTATTATAAAGATATACGCGAATTCATATCTGAGTTAGAGAGGCAGGGCAGGCTAGTCCGTGTGAGAATGCGCGTCAATAAGGACACGGAACTGATGCCTCTGGTGAGGCTCCAGTTCAGGGGACTCCCGGAGTCCGAGAGGCGGGGTTTTCTCTTCGAGAACTTGATTGACTCTAAGGGGAGACGCTATAACGGAAGCTGCGCGACCTCTCTACTTGGGTCGGTTTACAACTACGCTATAGGTCTGAGGTGCGACCCGGGTGAGATAAGGGAACGGTGGATAAAGGCTCTGGAGGAGCCAATCGAACCGAAGATCGTATCGTGGGGACCTTGTAAAGAGGAGGTCCATAAGGGAAGTGACCTCGAAAGACACGGCGGACTCCTAGAATTTCCAATACCTATATCGACGCCGGGTTTCGATGCGGCGCCGTTCCTGACCGCACCCTGCTGGGTGACTAAAGACCCAGAGACAGGCATCCGAAACGTGGGCACCTATAGGGCCATGATAAAGGGTCCCACCAAGACGGCCATTCAGCTCTTCGTTAGCCAACATGAGGGGATACACTGGAGTAAGCTGAGATCGCTAGGGAAGGAATCGATGGAGGCGGCCATCTCGATATCTCCAGTACCGGCGGTCTTGATGACGAGCGTTGCAAAGATACCTTATGGACTCGACGAGTTCGCGGTATCCGGCGGGCTGGTCGGCGAGCCAATAGAGTTGATAAAGTGTGAGACCGTCGACTTGGAGGTCCCCGCCACGTCCGAGATAGTGATAGAGGGGGAGATAACTACGAAGTACTTTGAGCCAGAGGGTCCTTTCGGTGAGTACTTGGGTTACATGGGAAAGAGGACGAGCCACCCGGTATTCAAAGTCAAGTGCATAACACACCGCAAAGACCCCATTTATTACGGATTCATAAGCCAGATGCCACCGAGCGAGAGCAGCGTGATCAGGGCTCAATGCTACGAGCCCATACTGTACAAGTTCCTCAGGGAGCACTGCAACCTGCCTACGGTGCTGGACGTAGCTTTCCCTCAGATCGGACAGGATAGGGTGTGTGTGGTGAAGATAAAGAAACTCAATCAATCCCAACCTTGGCAGGCACTCAACGGCGTCTCGGCGTTCGACCCCGTTATAGGTAAGGTTGTGATATGCGTAGACGACGACATCAACCCGAGGGACATCGAATCTGTACTCTGGGCGATATACACGAGAGCCATGCCCCATCTAGACATAAGAATAACCGCCAACAAGTACGCGTTGCTAGATCCGTCAGCAGCACCACCGACCGCCCCCGACGAAGAGCAGAGGTATCCCAGTCCACGTGGAGTCTCCGCAATACTCATCGACGCCACTAGAAAGTGGCCCTACCCACCGGTATCATTACCGAAGAAAGAGTTCATGGAGAGAGCCCTTGAGTTGTGGACTGAACTCAACCTCCCTAAGTTGCAGTTGAGAGAGCCCTGGTACGGTTACGATCTGGGTTACTGGCCAGATGAATGGGACACTGACGCTCAGCTGGCTATCAGGGGAGAATATTTAGAGGTCGCTAAGAGGTGCGAGTCAAGGGCTACGACCGCAACCTAGTGTCCCAGCTTCATGATAGAGTCTAACTCTTGAGGGAAACTGCAGGGACTAACTCATCTGACAAGAAGTCGAGCAACCCGTAGTCTAAGAACGTAGGCATGACAATGAAGTGATCTATCCCAACCTCCATCTCACTTTTTATCCTCTCTACCACCTCATCTGGACGGCCTATGACATAACGGCCTATTATGTAATCAAATGGTCTGAGCGAGATTTTCTTGAAGCGTTCCCTCGCATCCTCCAAATCTCCACTCCTCCCGATCACGAAGACGAAGTTCTGGTGGGCGAAGGTGAACTCCTCGACCCTCCTCCCGACCATCTTCAACTCTTGGGTTATGACGTCGATCGCGGTCCTCAACTCCTCTACTGATGTATCTGTCCTCGCTATCCACCCATCACCCAATGCCGCACACCGTCTGAAGACGTTCAACTTGGAGCTTATGTCTGTCTCAGTTTTGAAGTGGATCCCGTTTCCACCCCCTGCCAACAGTATGGGCGGTCTAGGCCTCTGGTGAGGTCTGGGTTCGAGGGAGAAGTCCCTCACTCTCCAAAAATCCCCCTCGAAGGTAACGACATCACGCTCTAACAGGAGCCTCAACAGGGTCACCGCCTCCTCAAACACCCTTCCCCTCCTCGATATAGGTACGTTGCATGCCTCCAGCTCATCTCTGTTCCAACCCTGACCGAGACCGAGTATCAATCTACCGCCGGTGAGCCTGTCAATCGTGGCTACTTCCTTGGCTAATATGATTGGGTTCCTATACGTTATGTTGAGTATACCCGTGCCTACCCTCATCTTCTCGCTGAACGTAGAGGCGATGGACAGCGTGATCAACGGTTCGTACCAGGAGCAGTTATATGCAGGTGGCGCTTTAGAGCCTAACCTATCGACGTGCCACAGGGTCGTGACACCCGTTTTCTCGCAGGCGCGCACCCACCTACCCAGTTCAGCCATGGAGACGTACTCTCGATCGAAGGCCTCCCCGCAGAACGTGGGCAGGCTCACACCGATGGTCGCCATCTCTTGTAAGCTTATCGATCCCTGAGATATATTAATGTGGCACTCTGAGTGGACACGCATAGACTACTAAATACGCGATAAGTTCATAGAGCGATATTATGTTCTAAAAACCTCAGAACGCTCTGGGGTTTAACTGGTATCGAGTCTACGCTGACGTTGAACGGTCCTAGCGCGTCCTCTATCGCGTTAACGACCGTAACGGTCCCTGAATAAGCGGGTAATTCGCCGGTACCCTTCGCTCCCAACTCGGTATAGGGTGACGGCGTCTCGATGTATTCTAGGTCTATCGGGAACTCCAGCTCCTTGGCAGAGGGGATGAGGTAGTCCACGAACGATGTGGTCAAAGGGTTACTTAGTTCGTCGTAGCTGACCTCCTCATATAGTGCGCCACCGATAGCTTGAGCCAAACCTCCAATTACCTGTCCTTCTACGACGTTGTGATCTATTATCTTCCCACTATCGTGGACGCTCACATACCTCAGTATTTTCACTGTTCCAGTCGCGGTATCGACCTCCACCACGCAAGTGTCGGCTGAGTAAGCGACAGTCGTGTAGGTTGTTAGGCTCTTACTCGTCAACGGACTGAACCAGCTAACCGTGACGTCTATAGGTACGAGCGCCTCATTCATCAGCTCGGTACTCAGGGTCTTCTGCTGTCCTTTGAAGTACACCGCTTTACAGAGCTCCTTTAACGTGATCGCCCTCGTAGGGTCTTCCCTTACAAACACCTTGCTATCCGCAACGTCTAAGTCCTCTACCCTGCACTCAAGGAGGTGGGACGCGATCTTCAGTACCCTCTCTCGGACAGCCTTTGATGCCTTTGCGATCGCGCTGACAGAGTAGGACGCGCCCCGGCTGGAGTAGGGGCCGAGACCGATGTAATCGCTCGAACCGGTGTGGACCTTAACGTCCGAGATATTTACACCTATAATATCTGAGACGACCTTGCCGATGGTGTAGAGTGAACCCTGACCTATATCGATCCAGTTGGTGTACACCTCGACCACACCGTCCTCCGAGACCCTCACCCTTGCACCCTCGTATCCGCTGTAGATCGAGTATGGTATTGCGCCCCCCGCGGGCTCTAGGCACAGGGATATGCCTATACCGATGTATCTCCCCTGGAGCCTTAGCTGCTCCCTCGTCCTCCTCCACCCCTCGACGTCTAACAGACGCAACGCTCTCTCCAGGCAAGACCTATAATCGCCGCTATCGTAGACGTACCCGTTGATCTGTCTGTAGGGCAACTCCTCCTTACCGATCAGGTTCCTGAACCTCACCTCCTCAGGTGTCATGCCTAGCTCGATCGCGATCCTGTTCATCAGCCTCTCTATCATCTTAGCGCCCTTGTCCTTACCGTAACCGCGGTAGGCGTCGTAGAACGACTTGTTTGTGACGACTCCGCTGGCCATTATGTCTACGGCCTTAACCCTGTACGCACCCACCGCAGATAGGGACGCGGGTATTATAGACGGCGCTCCACAGCCGCGCACCGTACCCTCGACTCCTAAGTCCACGTATAGCCTCCCCTTTATCGCCAAAAGTAACCCTGAGTTCGTAACGCCAGCCTCGACCCTCCAGAGCACGTCCCTCTGATGAGGGCCCATGATGAAGCTCTGGTATCGGGTCTCGATGAGCTTCACGGGCCTGTCGCACGTCTTGGCAAGCACGCACGCTAGTGTCTCCAGAGAGAAGTTCAACTTGTTACCGAAACCACCGCCGACGTCACAGGCGTAAACGGTCACATCAGACGTCCTGACCCCCAGGGCCTCCGCGATGACCCTCCTCCCCATAGCCGGCGACTGTGTTGAACTAAACACTTGATAACGTCTAGAGCTTTTATCGTAAACGGCGACGCACCCTCGAGTCTCTATAGGAAAACCGGACTGCCTCGCCTCCCTCCACTCCATCCTTATTACCCGATCCGCGGTCCCGAAGACCTCAGCGAAGTTCGGCGTCTTGAACTCGAATCTACACTGGACGTTCTCCCCCCATTCCGGGTATAGCAACGGAGCGTTCTCATCCAATGCGGCCTCAACGCTCGATACTGGCGGTAGCCTCTCGTAATCCACCTCGACTAACTCTGCTGCGTCATGGGCGGTGTATCTGTCCTTCGCTACTACCGCGGCAACAGGTTCTCCCGCGAACCTAATCTTGTCAACGGCCAATGGGTATACGATCGGCCTCCTCCACACGAGACCCATCTCGCTGTAATCAGCTAACATGGGTAGCGGATTCATCATCCCGGGCAACTCCTTTCCCGTGAGGACCCTCTTCACTCCCGGAAGACGATAGGCCCTTGAGGGGTCTATGGACCTGATGAACGCATGGGGTACGTTGCTCGTGACAAGCGCACAGTGGTACATCTCATCGAATTGCAAATCGTCCACGAACTTGCCGAGGCCTTTGATGAGCCGGGCCACCCTCTCCCTGAGGTACCAGCTCTCTATTTCTCCACCTCCATGAGACCTCCTATCGACCGAAACCTCCCTCACACCGGAGGCCCTTGCAACCAAGGTATATGAGAGTTTCCTACTGAGAGAACTCCAGGGGTCTCTTGGGCCTGTTATCTACTATCAGCTTGAAGATATCGAAACGATTATAATGTCCGGTTATGTCCTGATGCGCCCTCTCCTCGGCCAACCTCTCGGTATCGACCTCCGCGTAAACTATCGTCTCGTCCCCGAACACAGGTCTCGCAACGTACTGTCCGTCAGGTCCAACAATCATAGAACCCCCTCCTCGAGAGACTACCCTGTCTAGATTGCCGCCGGCTATCATGTCGAGCACCCCGTCATCTACAACGCCACATGAGCTGACGACGTAGACCTTACCTGCGAACGCATAGTACCTCACCCTTATGTCCATGCCATCGATGAATTTAGATTGACGTTTGGTGAAGAACGCGGGCCACGAGGCCGCGTGCAACTCCTC
Source organism: Aigarchaeota archaeon (assembly GCA_025059745.1). GTDB lineage: Archaea > Thermoproteota > Nitrososphaeria_A > Caldarchaeales > Calditenuaceae > JANXDH01. The sequence continues at coordinate 217,247 of JANXDH010000005.1, forward strand.
GCCCATGGCAAGTTGTGCAAAACACGCTAGCATGTTGGTGTGTTCTCCACATATCAGAGAGCCCAACTTTCCGATGTTCGTATCAAAGACCTTCAATGTATCGCCGTCCCCCATTGCGAAGAGTATCTTCTCGTAGAAAGTGGGCATGATCTTTCTGTGAACGCCCAAGATCGCTCCCTCATCACTTATGATGACCTGAGAGTTGAAGAGAGTCCCAGAGGAGGCACCAATGCGCTCTGAGATCCCTATGACAACGTGACACCCCGTCCTCTTAGCCACCTCTCTGAGAGGTTCAGTGTCCCTGCTACCGACCAGTACGGAATTTTCGTGGTACCTCTTGTAGAACCTCCGCATCCCCTCCTCCACGTCCATAAAGTCGAACCAATGAGGGAACCCCGGGACGAAGCACTCCGGGAACACCGCGAGGTCCGCACCGTTGGCCGAAGCCTCCTCGATTAGACTACAGGCTTTCGCTATGGTCCTCTGCTTGTCCATGAAGACTGGGGCTGCTTGGACCGCTGCTACCCTGAAGAGCACGTAACGTATATGTTGTGACCTGTATTTCTTTATTTTGATCCAATCTCCCTGAAGTGCGTCCAAAGGAATATATGCCTGCAGCACATCAGATAGTCATTGCAAAACAAATGGCTGATGCTCGTTTGGAGCAACATCCTTGTACTCTTCGGCATGGGTACGCTGTTCTCCTTCGGTATGTTTATCCCGCATATGGAGATGGAGCTTGGTTGGTCTAGGTCCATCGCATCTGCCGCGTTCCTCATCAACTGGATCATCATAGGTCTGCTCTCTGTCTTGATGGGTAGAGCGTCGGATACAACTGACCCGCGGTCGATCATCTTGATGGGTGGTGTGGCGGGTGGACTCGGAATATTTTTCATGGGTCTCGTAAAGGAGCCGTGGCAGCTCTACGTGACCTACGGTTTCTTAGGCGGTCTACTAGGGTCGATATCCTATGCGCCTCTCACAGCTATCATCGCGAGGAGATTTAGGGACGACAGGGCCTTATCTGGACTAGCGATCGCATCGATCTTCGCCTCCGTTGGACTCGGCACCTTTATAGTATCTCAGGTCTTCCCAGTAGTCGTGCAAGTTCAAGGTTGGAGGACCTTGGTGATGATATTTGGCGCGGTGACACTCGTCTGTGCTCTACTAGCTGGTTTCTTTATAGGAGGACGAGAAAACCCCTCAGAGGGTATATCGTTCACCCCCCCACGGGAAAATGGAAGTCTGGGCCATTCAGGTGATTACTTTCACGTCTCACGCATAGCTATCGCGAACCTCTTATGCTGTACCTCTCACTCAGGACCATACTACCACCTACCGCTCATAGCGTCCTGGGTGGGACACAGTGAACTCCATTCATCAATGATATTCGGATCGGCGGGCGTCTTAATCGTCCTCGTACGATTAGTCGTTGGGTATCTATCAGGGAGGGTATGGTCTCCTGCCCTTCTGACAGCGATGCTCTATTATCAGGGTGCCCTCATCCTCATTTATTTCATCACGCCGGCCGTCCCCTCGATCTTAGATATACTAGGTCCACTACTCGGCATAGCCTTCGGTGCAGTAATCCCGCTATTTGCGCTAGCGGTTAGGGACGTCTATGGTGAGAGGAGGATGGGTCTACTCTACGGTATAGTCTTTATGTGTTCTTCAGTAGGGATGGGCATAGGTCCCCTATTGGCCGGATTTCTATACGATCTGTTTCGCAGTTACCTCTTACTCTTCCCCCTCACCGGCGTCATGAGTTTGATAGCTGCTCTTTTAGTTCAACCTATTGGTTTTCGAAAACTCAAGAGTAAGCACCCGGGAAGACGTATCCTGTAAAATCTACATGTTCTCTAACTATCCAAAAAATAGTGGAGCGCGATTTAATGCATCTGTTTATGTTTACTTTGAGACCTTAGTGCGCGCCTCCTCTATGAGTCTCAGAACCCTGTCAGGCGTGAGCGGTAGCTGTCTTATCCTTACCCCGAATGGAGATAACGCGTCCTCCACCGCGTTGACCACCGCGGGCATCGACGCTATGGCGCCGCCCTCGCCGACTGGTTTCGAACCCAGCGGCGTGAAAGGAGAGGGGGTGGTGTGGTGGTAGATTTCATACTTTATCGACTCGGTGGTGGAGGGTTTGAGGTAGTCAGCAAAAGTTGCGGTGACGTTCTGCCCCTCCTCGTTGTGGACGAACTCCTCCATCATCACGGCCGCAATCCCGTGCAAGGTAGCGCCCTCTATCAGCCCCTCTACTATCTTCGGGTTGATCATGTTTCCACAATCGTGCACTATCACGTACCTCAGTATCTTGACGGACCCCGTATGGACGTCAACCTCGACTATAGCTATGTGTACCGAGCTGGACTTCGGGACCTGTACGTTGAAGTGATCGCGTCTGGGGATCTTACAGTGGGGGCTCTTGTAGACGTAGGTGGCCCTAAGCCCGGGCTCCATTCCGGGTGGTAGCGATAGCACCTTGTTGTAAGCGATGGCGGCAATCTGGGCGAAGGTCAAAGACTTGTCAGGTATCCCCCGTACGGAGACCCTTCCATCCGAGATCTCCAAGTCCTCTTCTGATATCTCCAAGAGGTGCGACGCTATCTTCAGTATCTTCTCCCTCACCAATCTGGCAGCACCTATCATCGCACCTACATCGACGTCGTGGAACTTGTTCGAGAAGGTCCCTGAGTAACCGACGTAAGGTGAGGTCCGTGAGTCAAACCCCGGCATCACGTAGACGTCATTAGGAGAGACGCCCAGCACATCCGCGACAACTTGGCGGGCCACTGTCTCATGACCGGTCCCGATGTCCATCGACCCAAGGACAACTCGAACCTTCCCGTCAGGCTCAACGGAGACCGATGCGCCCTCATCGGCACCGTAGAAGTCCGGTTCCTTCCCCTCCTTCATCCGGGTGATGTAGTAGTAGCCGATGTTCGAGGTACCTGGCTCTATGCTCGCAGAGATCCCAATGCCTAGGTATCTCCCTTTAGCCCTGAGCTCAGCCTGCTCCCTTCTAAACTGCTGGTAATTGACTGCCTCCAAAGCCCTCCTCAAGAGAGCTGGATAGTCGCCGCTGTCGTAGACCTCTCCTGAGGGCGTTGTGTACGGGAAATCGTTCGGCTGGATGAAGTTTCTGAACCTGATCTCGGCGGGGTCCATGTTGAGGGCCTTGGCGGCTATATCGACCGTCCTCTCGAGGACGTAGATCATCCCGGGTTTCCCGACGCCTCTATTTTGAACCACGGGCCCCTTGTTAGTGACGACCGAGACGGGCTCGAACTGGACGCTCTTTATCTTGTAGCACCCGCATATGGTGGCGAACTTTATCATGGAGTACAGGCCCGTGGTGTGAATGAACGTCCCGTCGTTCTCGACGTCCCGGACCTTTATCGATAGTATCTCTCCGTCCCTCTTCAGCGCCATCTCCACGTCTATCATCGCATCAGGTGTGTGGGTCCAGGCTGTAAGATGCTCAGTCCTCGTCTGTATCCATTTCACCGGCCTACCGGTCTTGATCGAAAGGAGACTCATGATCACCTCAAACGGCCAGACGATCAGTTTGATACCGAATCCCCCACCCACATCGGGTATGACGAACCTGATACGGTTTGTTGGGATGTCAAGCATGTACGAGAGATTGGCTATGCTACGGCCCGGCTGCTGATCGTTCGCGTACACGGTGAGCTCACCCCACCCCGGATCGTAGCTCGCTATTACTCCAAAAGTCTCTAGGGGCGTCGAGCTGAACCTGTGTAACCGAAACCTCTCCCTTACGACGACATCGGCCCTCCTGAAGTCACCATCAACGTCGCCAAATATCAACCGGTCCTCCATAATGATGTTGCTGTTCAACTCCTCGAATATCCTCGGTGAGTTGGGATCTAACGCGTCCTCTATCTCCACAACCGGTTTCAGAGGCTCGTACTCGACCCTGATAAGCTCGAGCGCGTCCTCGACCGCGTAACGATCTGTCACCGCGATAGCCGCAACCGGTTGACCCACGAAGATAGCCTTGTCCACAGCCATCACGTACTGCTCGACCTGCCTGACGGCCCTAGGCCTCACCAACTTGGTCTTCTCCTTCACCTCCTTACCGGTAATCACAGCAACGACGTTGGGGTCTTTCAGAGCGTCGCTGACATCGATCGACTTGATCTTGGCGTGCGCATAAGGACTCATCAATATCCCACCGTACAACATACCCGGTAGCTCGATGTCGTCAATGTAAGTGCCTAGTCCTGATGTGAAACGGACGTCTTCGAACCTCTCTACGGGCTTACCAACCCACTTCGTGTGGACCTCCTGCACCGCCCTCACCTCTTTCCCTTCGAGACAATCTCACTGGCCATCCTGACGGCCTCGATGATCTTCACGTAACCAGTGCACATACACAGGTTCCCGGAGAGCGCTCGTCTAATCTCATCCTCGGTCGGTTTTGGGTTCATCGATAACAGGTAGTAGGCCGCCATAATCATGCCGGGAGTGCAGTAACCGCATTGGAGCGCGAAGCACTTCCGAAAGGCATCTTGGAGAGGATGAGGCTGACCGTTGACGGAGATCCCCTCTATGGTTGTCACCTCGTGGCCGTTTGCCTGAACCGCAAACAACGTGCACGACTTCACCGCTCTACCGTCTAGCAGGACAGTACAGGCTCCGCAGTTGCTCGTGTCACAACCGATATGGGTCCCTTTGAGCTTTAGGTCGTCCCTGAGGAAGTGGACGAGGAGCTTCCTAGGCTCCACCTCTCTACTGTAAAGTTTACCATTCACCCTCAAGGATACTTTCACCTTCATATCGATCTCAGCGATCCCTTTCGCTCCCCCTTATATAACTATACTGATCGGCCCCTCCGTCATCGCATTCACAAACTGCGCACCCTAAGAAGGTACGGAGTAAAAAACGCTTAAAGATTAGTAGTATCGGATGTAATGAGGTGCATGAAACCGACATTAGAGTTTCACAAGGTGGATGATAAGAAGTGGAGGCGAGTCGTGAAGGGCATTAAGAAGGGGAGGGCTTGGGAGAAGATCCTCAGTTGCGACGAGGAGACCGGTGTCTGTTCACGCCTCTATTTACTCGAACCAGGATGTGAGACGAGGGGCGTGATCACTCACGACTTCTGGGAGGAGGTCTACATACTGCAGGGCGGATTGATCGACCTGAGACTGAAAAAGGTCTTCACCGCGGGCATGTACGCCTGTAGGCCGCCGGGGATGAAACACGGTCCATATTTCGTCCCAGTGGGGTGCTTGACCTTCGAGGTAAGGTACAAGTGAGTCGGGATCCCCCTTGAATAAAACTAGCACCCTGAAAATCCACATCATCTCTAAATCTGGGGACAGGGACATTCCGTTCCAGGTTAAGGACCTAGTGATAGCAGCGTATACAGGGAGGGATCAGGACGCTCTCCAGAGACACATCGAAGAGCTGGCAAAACTCGGAGTTCCCGCTCCGAGACGCACACCCACATCTTACGTCTTGCCTCCAGAGTTACTCACTAACTCGGAAGAGATACGCGTGGAGAGCAACGAGACGTCCGGTGAGGTGGAAGCAGTACTCCTCTTCGATGAGGACGAGACCTACATAACCGTGGGGAGCGACCACACGGATAGACCTTTAGAGAGGGTTGACGTGCGCAGAGCCAAACTCGCATGCCCTAAGGTCATCGCTAAGAGCGCATGGGTCTTGAAGGAGGTCGAGGATCACTTGGACAATCTGATTCTCTCCTCATGGACGTCGAGAAAATCTAAAGAGCCGTATCAGAGGGGTACTCTGAGGGAGGTCATGAGACTACGTGAGCTGGTAGAGGTCTTAGGGGTCGGGGGCAAGGGGACAGTACTCTTCTGTGGGACCATACCCACGTTAGCGGGTCACATCGTTTATTCGGATGAGTTCTTGGTCAACCTATCAGACCCCCTCGAGGGTAGAGAGATCGGACACGGTTACCGGATATTGACGAGGAGTCGATCATAGCAGGCGAGGACCACAAATAAAATCATCGTCTGTATACTTCTGATTGACACAAAATTTAATTAGTCAGTAATAGAATGGATTGGTTGATGAGAAATAGGAGAACGAGGGGACTGTCGAGCACTATGACGACGATATTGATGATCGTCTTACTTGTAGTCGGTGCGGTCGCCGGTTTCTCCGTTGGTTCGATATCTGTACCGCAACAGACAGTTACGATCACGGAGAGGGTGACCAGGACAGTGATGACCACGGTG